>NZ_JBKQWU010000104.1:0-7111 GCF_047275745.1 Amaricoccus sp. W119
CATCGCCTTCAGCGCCGCCGCCCGTCGCTCTTTCGGCGTCGTCAGCGCTTTCCCAGAAGATCCTTCAGAACGGTGTTGTCGAGCATCGCGTCCGCCAAGAGCCGCTTCAGCTTCGCGTTCTCGTCTTCCAACGTCCGCAGCCTCACCGCGTCCGAAGCGTTCATGCCGCCGTATTTCGACTTGAACTTGTAGAACGTGTTCGGGCTCAGCCCGTGCTTTCGGCACACCTCGGCCGTCGGCATCCCGGTTTCCTGCTCCTTGATCATCGAAATGATCTGCGTCTCGGAAAATCGGCTCTTTCTCATTCGTCTGCTCCTTCGAGGTCGAGCAGACCCTACATCAGAGCGAGGGAGTTTCCGGGGGGCAGGTCAGGGGGCACCATTCAACGCCGATTGACAGCATGGCGGATAAGATCCCCTTCGGCGCCGCCATGAACAAGGGCCTGACGTTTAAGATGGGCCAGACCCACGTCCAGGCCTACACGGCGCCCCTGCTGGAAAAAATCGAGGCCGGCCTGATCGATCCGAGTTTCGTCGTCACCCACCCCGCATCACTCGAGGATGCGCCTGAAATGTACAAGAAGTTTCGGGACAAGGAAGACGGCGTAATCAAGGTGGTCCTGCGACCGGAAAGCTGATTAGCGGACGCGGCCCCAGCATCAATAAGCAATGCCTGTCGGCGTCGCGAAGGGTCCTGAATTGGTCTCTGTGCAGTCCCGAGGGATCATCACTCGGGAGTAAGGAAGTAGGCCCTGAGGGATCGTGCGGCAGGCGTCGCTCATCAGCGGGCCGAGCGGGTTAGTCGCGCGGCACGGCAGGCAGGCAGGCTGAGATCATCGCAGACGGGCGCGAGCGTTTCCAGATGTCGTCATTGGGGGGTCAGAACCGGAAAAACGGGCGCAGATCGACAGCGGGCCCGAGGCGATCGCAGCGTTCCCGCGGGACCTACCCTGGGCCATCGAGGCAATCGGGCTGAGGCTGGCCCGCTGTCGCAGTGGCTCCGCCGCTCCGCGGGCGGGTTTTGAGCTAGTTCTGCTGGAGACGCGCCAGGTGAATGCGGTCCTGAAGGCCATGCGTCAGAACCGCCGCGATGCCGAGGGCATCGCCCGGTTGCGGCGCATGGGCCGGTTCCGGCCAGTCCATTGCAAGTCCGTATCTGCCTTGGAGGCTGGAGACAGCAGCCTCGGCCATCCTGGATGCCCGGTCGCTGCTGCGCGACAAGCTGTCGACCTTGGACCGCGGGCTGCTCGAGCTTGCCCGGCAAGACGAGGCCTGCCGCCTGAAGATGACGACGCCGGGCGTCGGCGCCGTTATCTTGCTGACGGTGCGCTCCGCGATCGACGATCCGGCGCGGTTCCGCTCGTCGCGGGATGTGGACCATGGGTCCGCCCGACGCCGCGGCTGGAGCAGTCCAACGGGCGCGATATCGTTGGGCGGATCACCAAGGCAGAGGATGCCCGATTGCGCGCGGCGCTCTTCAACGCAGCCTGCCGTGGCACGGGGGACCGGCGCTGTGCGTCATCGCATGTGGCGGGACGGCATCGAGTTCCGCCTACGGCGCGATCCGGTCACCGGCGCCGCCTGAGACGGCAAATGAGACGGGCAAGGAGAAAACCTAATCCTGGCAGGGCCAATCCCGCCATGACGAAGTCCCTGAACGGGACGCGGTCCCGGCGATGCCGGATCTCACGCTGCCGCTCGACATCCGTCTAAGCGCGTTTTCCAGACAGGCGCCCGGGAACCGATCTCACCGACATCATGTAGACGGCCTGCGCGCCCACCACGGACGGAAGCACGACACCTGCATGGGACGCACACGCCGCCGAGAACGAGGCCGGACCATCCCCGGCGTTGGGTTGCCGGCTCGCACAAGAAATCCATCACACCCATCGCCGCGCCTGCTTGGTAGTTTTTCCGGAACAAGCCGCGCCTCCGACTCCTTTACCGCCAGGTGCGGCTAAGCACCTTTATGGGGAGGATCTAAGATGATGGAAGAGCGTGACCCAGGCGCCTCGGCGGCGGACACGATACGCCGAGGTCTGGACGAGGCGGTGGAGACGACACGGCAAGCCGCCGGCGAGATCGGCACGGCCTTGGGAGATGATCTTAAGCAAACCCGGGACCGGGTCATGGACGAGGCGGAATCAGCCAAGCAGGGGCTCGCCGGTCAGGTTAGCGAGACCGCCGCCGCGCTCGACGCCGCCGCCGGGCAGTTCGGTGAGCAGTCAGTGCAGGGCGATCTCTTTCGGGGCGCCGCTCGGGGGCTCAACTCCCTGTCGCAAGCCCTGGAAGGCAATTCCATGTCAGGGCTCGCGTCCAACCTCACCGACTTCGGGCGCCGCAATCCGGCCGTCTTCCTCGGCGGCGCGGCGCTCGCGGGCTTCGCGCTCGCGCGGTTCGCCCAGGCCTCGGCGGCCGATCCCACGCCCGATCCGGCGGGTGACCGGGAGACGGTCCGATGAGCATGCCGGAGGACCGGGGAGCGACCACTCTGCTGGCCGATCTCGTCGGGCAGGTCACCGAACTCTTTCGCAAGGAGATCGAGCTGCTTCGCGCTGAGATCGGCGAGACGAAGAATAAAGCCACATCCGCGCTTGGCTTCATTCTCGTCGGTGCCGTCCTGGCCCTGACAGCGCTCAATGTCCTGGCCGCCGCGTTGGTGCGGGCCATCGAGCATGCCGGGTTGGACGCAGGATGGGCGGCGTTGATCGTGGGCGGTGTCCTACTCGTCATCGCCCTCGTCCTGGCACGCAAAGGCATGGGCGATCTGAAGGCCAGCGAGTTCGCCCCCCGTCGAACCACGCGCGCGGTGTCGCGCGACGCGGCCATGGCAAAGGAGAAGATGTGATGGCGAATAATTCCGAGTCCGACCCGATTGCGATCGAGCAGGAAGTCGACCGTGAACGCGCACGCGTCGCGGATACGATCGATGCGCTGCAATCCAAGTTATCGACGAAGGGCATCGTCGACGAAGTGGCCAAGGCCTTGTCCACGCACGGTGGCGAGATCACTGGCGGCCTTGGACGCGCGGTCCGCGACAATCCCCTGCCTCTCCTCCTAACCGGCATCGGGTTGACTTGGTTAATGGCGAGTTCGGGAGAGAGGACTGCTTCCCAGCCACGATTGGCGTCAGGTTCCGCGCTAGATGATCGGAGCCCGGGCGCCGGCACGCGTGGCGTGGGCGAGCGGGTCCCAAGCGAGGCGGCTGTTTCTCTCCGCGGCCTACGCGGTACTGTTGCGAACGCACGCGATACAACCGGTCATGCCATGGACGCGGCCGGCGACGCCGTGAGCGGCGCGGGAAGCAAGCTCGCCGGCCTGGCCAGCGGAGCGGCGGGTACTCTGGCCGAAGCCGCGAGCGGTGCGACCACGTCCGTGAATGATGGATTGAACGCGGGCGTGGCGCAAGCCAGAGCGGCGGCGGACTGGGGTACGAAGCAAGGGCGCGAAGCCATCCGAGGCCTTGGATCGCTCGCCGAGGAACAGCCGCTGGTTCTAGGCGCGCTCGCACTCGCGATCGGCGCCGCGATCGGGGGTGCGTTGCCACGGACGCGGACGGAGGACTCACTCATCGGCGCCCGGGCGGATAGTCTTAAGGCGGCGGCCGTGGACACGGTCAAGTCCGAGGGAAAAAAAGCAGCGGCGGTCGTCGGCGCGGTAGCGACGGAGGCCACGCATATCGCGGAGGAGGCGGGCGACATGCTTGCCACGGCCGCCGGCGGATTGGCCGACCATGCCAAGGAAGCATCGACACGGTTGCGCGGCGCCGCTCAGGAAGAAAGCGAAGCTCAAAAAGGCGAGATGGTGGAGGGCAGGGTGCATTATCCGGCCCTTTCCCCCGCCACCGACAGGAGCGACGGTTCCCACGAGGGAGACGTCGGCGATATCGACAGGCGAAGCGACGCAAACAAGGTCTCCGATCAAGTTCGCGACTGAGGCACGGACTAAACTAAGCGCGACCAAATGCGGCATGGAGCAAAGGCGATGGCGGCGAGGAATTGGTTGGGTGCTCGTCAAATCGGGCCGCGACGCCGCGCTGGACGAGGGCGCGACTTTGGATCGGGATATGCGTGGTGCCGCCGCGTCCATTCATCAGACCGAACGGGGGACGGCTGGCGCTCGGACTTCCAGTCCGACGAGATCCGCTTCGCGATCTGGCCGGAGTTCGGCGCTTCCGATCGACGGACTTGGGCAGATCGTCAATTGAAGGCGCCGGAAGTCCAACGGGCGGAGCTGAGTCGCGAGCTCGCCGAAGCTCCGCGACGTCATAGCGGCGCGAACACCTGCCGCAGGATGGCGCCGACCTTCTCGGCCGCGTTCTTCGCCGCGCGTTCGTCATACCCGACCGAGGGCCCGTACTCGACGCAGGCGTCAGAGAAACTGAACGGCTCTCCGGTCCCGAGATTGACGATCACGCCACAACGTTCCGCGCGCGCGCAAGTTCGCGCGGTTGGCGCGTCCTCCACGACAAATCCGGCCGTGGCTCCGGGATTGTCAAAAGCGTGGCGTACACCGGAATATTCGGTCAGCGTCGCGTCGTGTCCCTCGGCGCGAAGTCGCGCGATGTAGTTCTCGCACGGCGTGATGGGCACCCAGTCGTCGGCCGCGCCATGGAAGACGCGGATCGGCGCATCGACGACCGTGTCCTCGGTGTCCAGTTGAACACCGCAGGACGGATAGAACGGAAGGTAGGCGGCGATCTCTCCGCGCGTTGGTCGGTAAGCGCTTTGAAACCGGACCATGGCAGCGTAGAGCGCCGCGGTGCCGCCGCGCGAAAACCCCATCAGGACGATCCGGTCCGGGTCGATCCGGCCATCCGCCGCGAGAACTTCCACGGCGCGATGCGCGTCGTAGACCTGGTTGTAGAAGCCAAGCTGGCTCTGGTCGGTTTCGACGTCGGTGATGCCACGCGCCGTGAAGCTGTCGAGGCGAAGTGTCGCCACGCCGAGTTTATCGAGGATCCCGCGCCAGTTCGCGACCGCGCCGCTGGTAACACCATCCGAGCCATGGAGCAGAACGACGGCGGGGAGGCGCGCGTCCCAGTTCGGCAATCTGAGCGTCGCGCTCAGGACCACCGGAGTACCCGCCGCAGGGTCAATCCGGAGGAATTGCGTGTCCGTTAGGGTCACCGATGGTACGGCCAGCTCCTCGTCGCGCGGGGGACGCTTGTGGTCCTCGGCCCAAGCTGAGCCGGCTGAGATACCGCACGCCAGTGCGCCCAGAAGAAAAACCCGCGGCATCGCCCTCTCGTTTGAAGGTTCATCTTCGCTTCTTCCACCATACGCCTGTGGACCTCCTGTCGAAACAACGGCGGCTCCGCCGCGCAAAACCCGCATTCGCCGAGAGTTGCGGCGGCGCGCTCGAGGATCTCCCATCTCAGGGCGCTGTCGTATTCCGGCGTCGCCGCGGGCGTGAGCCTCGACGCGGCGCTGGCGCTAAGCGGCCTCGCCCGTTACGGATCAGCTGCGCGGGATTGTCTTGCCGGCTGCCCGGTACGATAGCCTGAGCCGAGCGAGCCCCGGCGCCGCGAACTCGATCGACCGGGATGGAGCCGATGTTCAAGCTATTCAAGCGTGCGGCTTCGATGGCCACGAAGCGAGCCGGATCGGCCAATGCGCGGGCGGCCAAGAAGGTGCTCCAGGCGATCGCGCCCCCCGCGAAGCCTGCTCCGAGAAAGCGCGCCGCTCCGAAACCCAAGCCGACGGCGTCCGCTCCCAAGGCCCGACCATCGAGCGCCGCCGCGAAACCCCGCGCGAGCCTCGGCGCCACGGTTCGCGCGCTCAAGGCAAGTGCGATGCCGGCGAGCCCCGCCGTCGCGCCGGCGAGGACCGTTGTCCCGCGCGGCGCGTCCTTCAGGGCCGCGGTCTATTCCTGCGAAGACGGCGAGCGCGCCTACAAGCTCTACGTACCCGCGCGTTCCAAAGCCGCCGACCAGACCGGAGCGCCGATGCCATTGGTGGTGATGCTGCACGGCTGCGCGCAGAACCCGGACGATTTCGCGGCCGGCACGCGGATGAACGCGCTCGCCGAGGAATTCGGTGTCCTCGTCGCCTATCCCGAACAGCCACGCGGCGCGAACAGGAACAGATGCTGGAACTGGTACAGGCGCGGCGACCAGGGTCGCGGCGGGGGCGAGCCCGCGCTGATCGCCGGGATAACCCGCGTGATCCTCGGCGCGCACCGGGCCGATCCGGCGCGGGTCTACGTCGCCGGGCTGTCGGCCGGCGGCGCGGCGGCGGCGATCATGGGCGCGGCTTATCCCGATCTCTTCGCGGCGGTCGGCGTTCATTCCGGGCTCGCCGTCGGCGCGGCGCGGGACGCGGCTTCGGGGCTTCTCGCGATGCGGCATGGCGCCCCCGGCGACCGTCCGTCCGTCGCCATCCCGACGATCATCTTTCACGGCGACAGCGACACCGTCGTCAATCCCGGCAATGGCCGTTACCTCGCCGCGCGCGCGTTGGTCCCGTTTCCGCGGTTGAGGAAAACCGAGAAACGGGCGCGGTCGCCGGGCGGGCGTCACTATACCCGGACCGTTCACCGCCTGGAGAATGGCAAGCCGTTCGTCGAGCACTGGGTCGTGGAGAGCGCCGGACACGCCTGGTCGGGCGGGAGCCGAGCCGGGAGCTTCTCCGACCCGGCCGGTCCCGATGCCTCGCGCGAGATGCTGAGGTTCTTTCTCAGACACCGGTCCGGCTCGCGTCGGCGCGCGTCCCAAGCCGGCTCGGATTGAGCGGCGCGCCTCGGAGCGATGAGCCTTCGATGAGCTCGGCGGGAGGGCCATGACGTCTTGGCCGCGGACGCCGGATCGGCCGAGAGCAGCCTGAACGAGAACGCCCGGCTTTAGAACTGCTTGGCAACCATGGCACTTACCAAGGACGTCCCGATCATAGGATCGCGGCATATGCCGACAGGGTGGACGAACAGAGAAGCTCCGTGCTTCGACTACAGGCCATCCGTCACCGGACACAGCGTCTTGCAACGCGAAGCGACGTTCAGAGATCGTGTCCCGCGGGGTGGTGTAGCTGAGGCGGTCATCGGGTTTCTCGGTAGGGTCGGGTCGCAACCGCCAACCTGAACCGAGGCATGCCCCCGATGACCAAGCCTATGATGGA
>NZ_JBKQWU010000105.1:0-6977 GCF_047275745.1 Amaricoccus sp. W119
CACGAGGATCGCGAGCGCCACGAGCGCCAGCGCCGAACCGGTGAGGAAGGGCAGGGCGCCTTCCCGCCCCGAGACCGCGAGGATCGCGGGCCCGAGCGCGATCCCCGCCGACATCGCCGCGACATAGATGCCCATCACGCGCGCCCGCGACCGATCGTCGGTCGATTGCGAGAGCCAGGTCTCGGAGATGACGAAGAGGGATTCCGCCGACATGCCGAGCAGGACCCGCAGCAGGAACCAGACCGCGAGGACCGGCAGCACGGGGAAGAGCGCGAGCAGCACGGCGGCGGCGATCAGCGCGGCCCGCGCCGGAGCGGCGAGACCCGCGCGGCCAACGATCCGGGGCAACGCGGGGGCGATCAGGAGGACGCCGACCGCGTGCATCGCCGCGTTCGCGCCGATCAGCGCGCCCGAGACACCCCGCTCGTCGAGTTCGAGCGCGATCAGCGGCGCGCTCAGCCCGTAGGTGAGCCCGAAGGCGGCGGCGGTCGCGATGACCGCCGCTTGCGTCCGCGCGGTCCCGGTCATTGGCCCTCGGGGCTCTGGAGGCTCCGCGCCCGCCGCCGCTCGTCGAGCGCCGAGAAGAGCCGTTCGCGCCAGCGTTTGCGGCCGTGTTCGAGCACCCGCCGGAGCAGGCGCGCATAATCGAGCACGAGGCCCGGTGTCCAGGTCATGCCTTCGGCCCGCGCCCGGATCAGGCGCAGCATCCAGAACTCGGGATTGAACACGAGATGGAGGAAATCGCGGATCGGCCTGCCGGTCGAGGCGAGCCCCTCGGTCGCCGCGTCGAGACAGAGCGCGACCGTGGTCGAGCAGTTGCGTGCCGAGAGGTTGTAGGTCGTGTCCCGCGAATAGACCGACCAGAAGGCGCGCAGGGCCTGATCGTTGAAGCGATGAAAGGTGACGGTCTGGTCCGGCATGCACCATTCTCCCGCCTCGACCGCGAGCGAGGGCTGGAACTTGCCGGGAACGTCGTTCTGGCCGCCGGAATGGAGGATGGTCAGGAGCTCGTCCGAGGCGCGTTCGAGCTCCCGCGCCGGATAATGGCTGACATAGAGATCGGGCGGCGCTTCGAGCGCCGCGTGGCCGGTCGAGACGACACCGCGCTTGTCGAGGGTCGCGATGTAGCGGTCCACGACCAGCATCCGCTCGGGATCGTCGATCGAGCCCGTCGCGGTCCAGATCCGCACGTTGAGCGCGCCGGGCACCGGTCCGGCGCCGGCGTCGAGCGCCGGAACGACGACGCCCCGGGCCTGCCAGTTGGGCGCGGTATAGAACGGCAGCGCCGTCACCGACGCGCCTTCGGGCAGGCGCCGCAACTGCCGTGCCGCGCGCAGGATGACGAGGCCCGAGGCGATGAAGAGCAGGGCCATGCAGAACGGCACCGTCAGGTCGCGCGGCAATGGCCAGCGCGCGAAGATCACGAAGCCGAGCAGGATGGAGATCACCCCCGTGATCACACCCCGCGTCAGCCGGCTGTCGCGCAGGACCAGCGCCGAGGCGATCCGGAACGCGCCGTCGGCGACGAAGGCCGCGCCGAAGACCACCATCGCGCCGAGGTTGTGATCCCATTCGACGTTGAAGACGAGGAAGGCGGCGAAGAGAAAGCACAGGCCCCGCGCCGCCGCGCCCCAGCCCTGGCGGAGCCCGAGCGCGCCCGCCCCGAGCAGCAGCACCGCGCCTTCGAGCGCGAGGAAGATCGCAAGCGTGTCCTCGACGAAGACGACGCCCCGGTTTCGCAGATTGAAGAGCAGCCAGATCCCGAGCGCGATCCAGACGAGCCCGAGTAGCAGAAGCAGGGGCCAGAGCGGCCGGACGGCGCGCGCGCCGAGAAGCAGGAGAGCGAGTTGGATCATCCGGTTTCCGATCTTCGTGCATCCTTGGGGGGCGGACCGGGCACGGGCCTGGGAATGGCGGTCCGACTCGAGCGTATCGGCCCCACCGCGTCGCCGATTCTAGGCCAGCGCGAGCCCGGGAGGGAGGCGGTTCCCTTGCTCGAAACCCGCGGTTTGGCAGGAAACGATCATAATGACGCGGCATGGCCGACCGGGTTCGGCGCAGGCGGGCAGGCATCTCGCGGAGGAACGAGGAACCGCGGATACAGTGTTTCCAGCAGGTTTCCGACAGGATGCGCGAAACCTGTCAGGACGGCTCACCGCCCGATCCGTAGAATGCCCAAAACGATCCGGCTGTGGCCGCGAACCGGGAAACGGTGGTTCAGAGACACCGTGCACGGGCCCCGCCGGTCGCTATTCGACGGAAGGACAGTACTCATGCGTATGCGATTCATCCCGCCATTCGTCCCGGCTCTCGCCCTGCTGCTCGTGGGGCTCGCCGGCTGCGGCATCGATTTCGACAAGATGGACCACGACGCCTATGTCGCCGGCTGCGCCAAGCTCGGCATCGATCAGAGCTCGCCCGACTTCAACCAGTGCATGATGCAGCAGCAGCGCCTTCAGGCGCAATCGGACGAGGACTACCTGGACCGGGAGGCCCTCCGGGATTTCTAGAAGAAGAAATAGCCAGTTCACGCCCGCGTTGCCCCCGGGCGCCTGAGGGGAGGTCCCGGAGGCAACCCATGCGATCGGGTCCCGGCTTGACGGCCGGGACCGCCCACCTTTCGGCCCCGTTTGGGCCAGCCGGTTGCGAGTGGTGACCCCGCGTCCGGGGCCTTTCACGAAACAGCCGTGCTGCCGGAACCTGATTTCAGACAGGTGTCGCGTCCGCGGAGATGCTTGATCTCGGCCATGCCGCTCCGAACCAGGACACGACATCCATTGGCATTTCGGCCGAGTTTCCCGCGCATGCGCCCGATCGCGCATGTCCGCGGCCCTTGAGAATGGAGCGGACCCATGACCGACTGGAGCCGATCGACCTATCTCGATCTGACAAGCTGGAACGCCACCGAATACGACTCGGGCACGACCGTCGAAGAGGCCTACGAGATCGATGCCGAGGATGTTTCCGCCGCGGGCGACGATGATGAGATCATCGTCGCCTTCGTCCTGCCGCGCGCCAACGATCCGTCGGCGCTGCTCTCGGGAAGCTGGGGCGAACGGCAGGAAGGCCTGGCCGCGCTCGACGCGGAGGGCGCGCTCTGGACGACCTACGGCGCCGATCCCGCGCTCTACGCGGAAACGGTCGCGGCGATCGAGGCCGCGGGGGCCGAGGTGGACGACGACAGCGCGCTCTCATCGCCGGCGACACGCACGATCTGGGCCCAGCTCGATCCCGAGGCTTTCGAGGCGCTGCTCGGACAGAAGCTCTACGCCACTGAGGACGATGAGGAGGAGGACGCGGACGGAAACGAGGACGCGGGCGACGGGAGCGGCGAGGATACCGGGGGGGATGACGGGGACAACGCCGAAGACGCGGATGATGACGACGCGGATGACGACGGCGACGCGCCCGCGCTCTTCTGGAACGGCGCCCTCGATCCCGGCGACCTCGCGATCGAGGGTCTGTTACTGCCCGGTCTGATGGGCGCGGCCGAGGACGACCTCTCTGGCGGGACAAGCGTCGAACTGGCGCAGGGTGCCCAGGGGATCGGCAACGGGGTTCCCGACCCGGAGATCGGCCATACCGACGCGGACAATCTGGCGAGTTTCTACCGGTTTCCGCTGTCGAGCGAGCACGCCACGACGGCGACGGTGGCGCTGACCGAGCCCGGGATCGGGGACGCCCTCCCCGGAGGCGCGGATTTCGAGGATGCGTTCAACGCTTACCTCCGGGGAAATCACTTCGTGGGCGAGACCTCGATCTACGCGGTGACGGTCGACGAGGAACGCTCCGACTACCCTCCCGGAAAGGCCGGTGAAGGTCTGGCCAGTGAACGGTCGCTCGACGTGGGCGTGGTCGGCGTGGTCAACCCGCGCTCGACGATCGGGCTCTACGACGGGGCGACGGTATTCGGCAGTCTCCAGCTCGTCATCTTCGACGAGACGCGGGACCCGTCGATCCTGTCGAACTCATTCGCGGAAAGGATGCGTCCAGCGCCGGGGTCTCCCTTCGCCGCCGCCTGGGAGGAGCTCTACACCGACGCCGCGCTCAGCAACCTCGCGGTGTTCTCGGCCTCGGGCGATACCGGCTCGGGAAACGCGACGGGCAACGGGATTCCCAATATCGACATGACCGTCTCGAGTCCCTTCACGACCGTCGTCGGCGGAACGTCGATCAGCACGCTGACACAGGCCGAGAGCGATGCGACGCTCGGAGCCGTTCTGGAGGCGGTCAGGACGGAGGATCGCGGCATGCTCTGGGCGCTGATCGCAGGCGGCATGACCGTCGCGCCGAAGGACATGACCGCGAATACTCCCATCATCGAGACGGTCTGGAACCAGTATGCCCTCGATGGCCAGGAGATCGCCGGACTGCTCGAAAACGTCGCCTCGTCCGGCGGCGTCGATCAGCGGCTGGAGATCCCGGATTACCAGGCAGACTTCGGACTCAGCCCCGGCGTCGACGGATCGCCCGCCGAGACCGGCCGCGGCGTGCCGGATGTCTCCGCGCTCGCCGGGGGCAACTTCCACTACCTCGTGCCGAGCGGCGATCTGAGCGAGACCACCCTCTCGGGCGGAACCAGCGCGTCGTCCCCGCTCTGGGCCGCGCTCTTCCAGCAGATCGAGACGATCTTCGCCGCGCAGAAACTGCCGAGCCTCGGCTATGCGAATGACCTGCTCTATCAGGCGGCGGTGATCACCCCCGCGGCCTTCCGCGATGTCCAGTTCGGCAACAACCGCTCGACCTTCGCCTATGACGAGGACGGGCGCTATGTCGTGACCAGGGGCGAGGGGGAGCACCAGGAGAGCGCGCCCGTCAACGCCACGGGCTTCGGCTATGACGCGGGCGAGGGGTTCGACCTCGCGACGGGTCTCGGCACGCCGAACGGCACGGTCCTGACCGAGACCCTGCTCGCGATCGCTCACAAGGAGCTTTATTACGATACGCCCGCCATCCTCGAGGAAACCGACGACGGCGGCTGGACGGCTGGGGCCGATCAGGCCGTATCGATCCAGCTGAGCGCCTCCGATGCGACCCGCGGCAAGATCTGCGTCGACGGCGAGAAGCTGCGGTTCTCGACCGAGGCCTCGGACCGTTTCGCCTGGACCTCGCGACTCGCGGAACAGAGCCTCGACGAGCAGATGTCGACGGACCTGATCGGCATGTTCGATGGCGCGGCGCAGGGCGACGTGTTCCAGATCGCGCTCGACGCGGGCGACGCGCTCCACTTCAAGATCGGCGGCGAAGCGGCCGAGGCCGTTCAGGGGGCGCTGTCGAATGAATATGGCTTCGTCGACTTCTTCTCGGACGGCGCCACCATGCGCGTCGCACGCAATGTCGCGGTCGCGGAGACCGAACAGGGCCGGGACGACATGAACTTCACCGTGAATCTGCGCCAGATGGCCGGGGAGGATGTGAGGTTGCAGGTCTACGAGGTCGACGATTTCGCCGGCACGATCGACGGCCTGGCCCCCGGCGAGAAGGGCTACGGCGCCCTCGCCTGCGCGAATGCCTATGCGACCACCGATGGCGCGACCCGTGTCGCCGGTCCCGGAGATGGAAAGTTCGCGAGCCAGGAGTTCACCGGCGCGGACGCGGGCGACATCATCGCCATGCGGCTCTTCACCGAGGGAAAGGTCTATTACGGCTTCGCCGCGGGGAACGAGAAGCTGGACGGCGAGGACGCCGCGCGGCTCTGGAACTACGGCGCCAACACCTGGGGCTTCGAGACAGGGGGCCCCGGAGGCGACCGCGACTTCAACGACCTGATCGTCGGGTTCGACTTCATCGACTACGCCGACGACCTTCTGCTCGCCTGAGCCCAGGACGTCCCTCCACCGGCGCGGGCGGCTCTGGAGCTTCCGCGCCGTTTTCCTCGTGTCTGCCCGGCCGGGCTCCCCGCCGATGGCGGCCGGGCGCGCGGTCCTTGGGAAGAACGGCGTGTGTCAGCGCGAGATTTCAGGGTGCGACAAGAAGTGTCTGCAAAATTGTCAACGAATTGTTGATGGATTGATCCCCAAGGTGTTACTTTTATCCCATCGCGATAACTCGGCCCAGAATTTTCAAAGTCTTCATTGAACAGAAAGTGCTTGTCCGATGTTACTCGAATCGCAGAGCGACAACTTGTCGCACGAACAGACGGTGCTTGATCTGATCCCCGACGCCTGGGGTCCGAAGCGTTCCACGGATCAGGGCGGGGTCGCCCGGACACGCACCGGTCCGAACGACATCAACCTCACCCCCCCGTCGCATGTGGCCCTGGTCATGCTGTCGCCGCAGCCGGAACGGGAGGTCGCGCTCGGGGGCGCGCGGCGGACCATCGGTTTCGCGCCCGCCGGCGCGGTGGAGATCATCCCCGCCGGCGCCGACATCTTTGCCCGCTGGCGCGTCACCAAGGAGAACATGCTCTTCTCGCTCTCACCCGGCCAGCTTACGGGTCTGGCCGGGGCGGAATTCGACAAGGATGATTTCCAGCTCCGGCCGCCCAGGCTCGGTCTGGTCGATGACAGGGCGCTGCTCCTTGCGCGGCTCGCCCGCGAGGAGGTCGAGCGGGGCGAGCAGGCGTGCGACATCTGCGTCGACAGCCTGATCACCCTGCTTGCGACCCATCTCCTGCGGAACTACTCCTCGCTCGGCGATCATCCGNTCGAGCGGGGCGAGCAGGCGTGCGACATCTGCGTCGACAGCCTGATCACCCTGCTTGCGACCCATCTCCTGCGGAACTACTCCTCGCTCGGCGATCATCCGAAGCGCCGGCACCTCGGCGGGCTGTCGCCGCGGATGTGGGGTGTCGTCAGCGCGTATATCGAGGCGAACCTCGCGGAGAAGCTGAGCATCGGCGATCTCGCGCGACAGGTCGGCCTGTCCCCGAGCCACTTCCTGCGCGCCTTCCGCCAGACATCCGGGCTGCCGCCGCATCAGTATATTCTCGGCCAGCGGATCGCCTCCGCCGAGCGCCTCATCGGGACGACCGACCT
>NZ_JBKQWU010000106.1:0-6797 GCF_047275745.1 Amaricoccus sp. W119
AGGACTACAACGAAAACCACCCGCACTCAGGGCTGAAAATGCGCTCGCCCCGCGAGTTCATCGCAGCTGAAACCGCAACCGCCTGAGTGTCCGGTGAAATGGGGGCAAGACCAGGCGGCGACGTCGTCGCGGCGGGAGCCTACGGCAAGTCGCTCGCGAGGCTCGCCGCGGCTGGCGGCAAGGTGAAGATGCTCTGGCAGCACGATCCCGCCCAGCCGATCGGCGTATGGGACGAGGTGCGGGAGGATGGCCGCGGCCTCTTCGTCCGGGGCCGGCTGCTGACGGAGGTCCGCGCGGCGTGCGAGGCGCTGGTTCTGCTGCGCGCCGGGGCGATCGACGGGTTGTCGATCGGCTACCGCACCCTGACCGCGGACAGGTCGGCGGCCGGGCGTGTTCTCCGCGAAGTGGAGCTCTGGGAGGTCTCGCTGGTGACCTTCCCGATGCTGCCCGAGGCGCGGGCGCGCTCGGGTGCGGACAGCGTGCCGGGCGATCCCGACGAGGATCTGGCGCTCGCGCTGGCCGAGGGCCTGCGCGCGGCGCGGGAAATGCTGGCATGACCGCCAGAGGGTTCAACATCAAGGACATGAGCGTGATGCAGATACCTGAGCTCAAGACCCGGAGCCTGACGCCGGGTTCCAGCGACCCGCGGGGAGAGGTCAAGACCGCTCTCGCCGGGTTCCTTGGGGAATTCAACGTGTTTCAGGCGGAAATCAAATCGAGGCTCAGGGAACAGGAAGCTCATCTCGCCATGCTCGACCGCAAGTCCATCTCGCTTTCGCGGCCCCACCTCTCGCGTTCGGCCGAGGTGGAGGTTCCGCACAAGAAGGCTTTCGCGGCCTATCTCCGGTCCGGCGATGACGACGGGCTGCGCGGTCTGACCCTGGAGGGCAAGGCCATGTCGACGGCCGTGTCCGCAGACGGGGGCTATCTCGTCGACCCGCAGACCGCCGCGCAGATCGTGGGCGTTCTGCGCTCCACCGCGTCGATCCGGACGATCGCGAATGTCGTATCGGTGGAGGCGAGCGCTTTCGACGTGCTCGTCGATCATACCGAGGCCGGCGCGGGATGGGCGACGGAGGCGGGTGAGCGTACCGAGACCGGTACGCCGCAGGTCGACCGCATCTCGATCCCCCTGCACGAGCTTTCGGCGCTTCCGAAGGCGTCGCAGCGACTGCTCGACGACTCCGCCTTCGATGTGGAAGGCTGGCTGGCGCAGCGGATCGCGGACAAGTTCAGCCGCGCCGAGGCACAGGCATTTCTCCTCGGCGACGGCATCGACAAGCCGACGGGCCTGCTGAACTACCCGAAGGTCGACAACGATCTCTGGGCATGGGGCTCGCTCGGCTATGTACCGACGGGCGCGGAGGGCGACTTCCTCGCAAGTGATCCCGCCGACGCGATCGTCGATCTCGTCTATGCGCTCGGAGCGCGGTATCGCGCCAATGCGACCTTTGTAATGAATTCGAAGACCGCCGGCGCCGTGCGGAAGATGAAGGACGCCGACGGGCGGTTTCTCTGGTCGGACGGCCTCGCAGCGGGGGAACCGGCGCGGCTCATGGGGTATCCGGTGCTGATCGCGGAGGACATGCCGGATATTGGTCCGGATGCCTTCGCCGTCGCCTTTGGCGATTTCCGTGCCGGCTATACCGTGGCCGAGCGACCCGACCTTCGCATCCTGCGCGACCCGTTCTCGGCCAAGCCGCATGTGCTCTTCTACGCGACCAAGCGGATCGGCGGCGATGTCAGTGATTTCGCGGCGATCAAGCTCCTGAAGTTCGCGGTGTCCTGAGGCTCGACACCTCGGGACCCGTGAAACGCCGGTCGTCTTGGACCGGCGTCGGCGCCCCCGCGTTCAACCAGCCGCTGCTCCTCATTCCGCTCGGGGAGCGCGGGGGCGCCACTCCCTGCCAATCCAGCCGATCCGCGAGCGAGGAAATGCCGATGATCCTGACGGAAGTAAGCGCCCCAACCGCCGAGGCGATGCCAATCCGCGCGTTCGGTGAGCACCTGAGGCTCGGAACCGGGTTCGCGGATGACGGATCGCAGGACACGATCCTGGAAGTCTACCTGCGCTCGGCCATGGCCTCGATCGAGGCCCGGATCGGTCAGGCACTTCTGTCGCGCCCGTTCGTCGCAACGCTCGGTCGCTGGCAGAGCGATTCGAGCCAGACCCTGCCGCTGGCACCGGTCGCTTCGGTCTCGTCCGTGGCACTGCTCTCCGGCGACGACGACCGGGTGGAGTTGGCGACCGACACCTGGTCGCTCCTGCGCGATCGCCATCGGCCGAGGCTTGTCGGACGTTTCGGTCGGTACCTGCCCCGAATCCCGCGCGGCGGTCAGGCGGAGATACGCTTCGTCGCCGGGTACGGGCCAGCCTGGGAGGATGTGCCCGCCGATCTGCGCCAGGCCGTCCTCCTCCTCGCGGCGCATTTCTACGAGCATCGTGCCGAGGGCGCGCTGTCAGGCGCGATGTTCCCGGGAACGGTCCTGACACTCATCGAGACGCACCGCGCGGTCCGGATCGGGCGGGGTGTGGCGTGACCGGGGCGTCGGGTCTGACCCGAGTTCTCGTGCTCGAGGAACGACAGCGAAGCCCGGACGGTCTGGGTGGCTTCTCGGTCAGGTGGGTAGGCGTGGGAAAGCTCTGGGCCAGCATCACGGCCCGGACGGGTCGGGAGGCCTTCGTCGCCGGCAGGCCCGAGGCGCGCGTCACCTACCGCGTCCTGGTCCGAGGAGCGCCCGTCGGGGCCAGATCCCGACCGCGCGCCGACCAGCGCTTTCGCGAGGGCGAGCGCGTGTTCGACATCCTGAGCGTGAGCGAGGCGGATCCGAGGGGGCACTATCTTGAGGTCATCGCCGAGGAAGGCAGGGCGTCATGACGCTAGCATTCTGCGTCAGCCTGCAGAGCGCGGTCTACGCTCGCCTGGCATCCGATCCTGACCTGGCCGGATTGATCGGCGGAGCGATCTACGACGCGCCCCCGGAGGGCACCGGCACGGAACGGATCGCCCATGTGACTCTGGGCGAGGAGCGCACCTGGCCCTTCAACACCAAGACGAGCGCGGGCGCGCGCCACGATTTCGTCGTGGTGGTGCATTCAGGCGAGGAGGGGTTCGCGACGGCGAAGCGGGTTGCGACCGCGGTCTGCGCCGCCCTCGTGGACGCGCCACTCGCCCTCCAGCAGGGGCGGCTGATTTCGCTCAGCTTTCAACGTGCCACGGCGGAGCGCGCCGCGGCGCCCGACAAGCGCCGTGTCTCCCTGCTCTTCCGCGCGATCGTCGATCAGGATCTGTGACTGCAAGCTCAATCGAAGGACGTAAGGCATGGCGGCTCAAAGAGGCAAGGACCTCCTACTGAAGCTCGACATATCGGGCAGCGGCACGTTCCAGACCATCGCCGGCCTCCGGGCATCGCGCATCACCTTCAACGCCGATACGGTCGACGTAACGCACCTGGGCAGCGAGGGGCGGTGGCGGGAACTGCTCGCGGGGGCGGGCGTTCGGAGCGCGGCCATCAGCGGGTCGGGCGTGTTTCGCGATGACGCGACGGATGAACGCGCGCGCGCGATCTTCTTCGCGGGCGAGATCCCGCTCTTCCAGGTGATCATCCCCGATTTCGGGATCGTGGAAGGACCCTTCCAGATCACGAGCCTCGAATACGCCGGCGATCATGATGGGGAGGCAAGCTACGAGATCGCCCTGGCTTCGGCTGGCGCCATTGCCTTCGAGGCGCTGTGATGGCCAATCCGTATCGGGGAGAAGTCACCCTCGTCGTCGATGGCGCGCCGAGGGTCATGCGCCTGACGCTCGGCGCGCTGGCGGAGCTCGAGGCGAGGCTGAATTGCGATTCGCTTCTCGACCTGATCTCGCGCTTCGAAAACGGCACGTTTCGTGTCCGCGATCTGATCGGTCTGCTCACGGCGGGATTGAGCGGGGGAGGGTGGCACATCAGCGAGGCCGACCTCGTCGGCCGCCGGATTGACGGAGGGCCGCTCGCCGCCGCGCAGGCCGCCGCCCGGCTCCTGAAGCTGACGTTTACGCTCCCGGATGATGAGCCGGATGCCCGATCGTGAAGCGCGTCGACTGGGGACGGCTGATACGGCTGGGCCTCTTGGACCTCAGGCTGAGGCCTGATGATTTCTGGGATCTGACACCCGCCGAACTCCTGCTGCTCGCAGGGCACGGCGGAGGGCACGAAGCGCTGACCCGCGCAGGTCTCGCACAACTTCTCGCACGGTTTCCCGACGGGGACGGCGAGCCAACCCGCGAGGGCGACAACTGTGGAATATGAAAGCGAGATCGGGCGGATCGAGGACCACTTCATCGGGCTGGAGGGAAGCCTTTCCGGTCTGGAGGGTGTCGCCACGTCCTTTCGCCGGGAACTCGAGAGCGTGGGCACGACGATGAAGGGCGCCGGCCGGGACGCCACGAACATGTCACGCACCATCTCATCGTCGCTTCGCCAGGCCTTCGAAGGAGTGATCTTCGATGGCGAGTCCTTGTCCACCGCGCTCACCGGCGTCGGGAGAAGCATGAGTGGCGCGGTTCTGAATCAGGCTTTGGCGCCGGTGCAGAACGCGGTCGGGTCCGCGGCGCAGTCCATGCTGGGGTCCCTGTTCGGCTTCTCCAAGGGCGGCGCCTTTCTCGGTGGGCGGGTGACGGCGTTCGCCCAGGGCGGCGTGGTCGACCGGCCGACGACTTTTCCGATGCGCGGTGGCACCGGCCTGATGGGAGAGGCTGGCCCGGAGGCGATCATGCCGCTCGCCCGGGGCGCGGACGGTAGACTTGGCGTGCGCGCGGGCGGTGGAAGTTCGGTGAACGTGACGATGAACATAACATCGCCCGACGTGAGCGGTTTCCAGCGATCCCGCACGCAGATCGCCGCCGAGATGGGGCGCGCGATTCAGCGCGGACGGCGCAACCTCTGAGGTCATCAGCATGAGTTTTCACGAAGTCCGGTTTCCGGCTCCCCTTTCCATGGGCTCCAGCGGCGGACCGGAGCGACGTACCGAGATCGTGTCGCTGCGAAACGGCGCGGAGGAGCGGAACACCCCCTGGCGACACTCCCGGCGGCACTACGACGCGGGGCTTGGCATGCGCTCGCTCGACGATCTCGCCGAGGTGGTGGCCTTCTTCGAGGCCCGGCGTGGGCAACTCTTCGGGTTTCGCTGGAAGGACTGGTCGGACTTCAAGTCCTGTCCGCCCTCCGCGCGGCCGGGGCCGATGGATCAGGCGATCGGGACGGGAGACGGGTCACGTCGAACGTTCCCTTTGTCGAAGCACTACGGAAGGGGCGCGGATCGCTACGAGCGGCCCATCCGCAAGCCGGTCGCGGGGACTGTGTCGGTGGCTGTGGCAGGCGTGATCCGCGACCAGGCCGACTACGTGCTCGACACGACAAGCGGGACGGTGACGCTGGTTGACGCTCCAGTCGAAGGCGCTCTCGTTACCGCCGGTTTCGAGTTCGACGTTCCGGTCCGGTTCGATGTCGACCGCGTCGCCGTGAGCGTCGCCGGGTTCGCCGCGGGTGAGATCCCATCTGTTCCAGTGATCGAGATCCGGGTCTGATGCGCGTCATCGGCGAGGAACTGCGGGCTCATCTCGATGGGGGTGCGACCACGCTCTGCAGATGCTGGCTCGTCCGACGGGAGGATGAGGTCGCGTTCGGCTTCACCGACCACGACGACGACCTGGCTTTCGATGGTCAGGAGTTTCGCGCGAGCAGCGGCATGGACGCGAGCGTGCTCAAGACCGCGACGGGTCTGAGTGTTGACAATCTTTCCGTTGTGGGCGCTCTCAGCGACACGGGCGTCACCGAAACTGACATACGCGCGGGCAGGTTCGACGGGGCACGGGTCTGGCACTGGCTCGTCAACTGGGGCGCGCCTCACCAGAGGATCCTGCTCTTTCACGGAACGTTCGGCGAGATCCGCCGTGCCGACGGCGGGTTCGAAGTCGAACTGCGAGGTCTGGCGGAGGCGCTGAACACTCCGGCCGGGCGGAACCTGCTTCGCCGGTGCGATGCTTCGCTTGGCGACAAGAGATGCGGAGCCGATACGTCGGACCCAGCCTGGTCAGGCTCCGCGACCGCGGTGCGTGGGCGAGGCGCCGAACTGTCGGTGAGAGTTGTCGGCGACTATGAGCCGGGGTGGTTCACTGGCGGCCGGCTGCTCTGGGAGACTGGCGCGAACGTCGGGCTGCGGGGGCGTATCCGAACTGACAAGATCGTTGGCGACGAGCGCAGGCTGAGTCTTTGGCAGGAGCCGGCGTTTGCGCCGAGCGCCGGCGATCGGGCGAAGGTGATCGCCGGGTGCGACAAGCTCGCCGACACCTGTCGCACGAAGTTCGTTAACTATCTGAATTTCCGTGGGTTTCCCCATATCCCTGGCGAGGACTGGGTCACAGCCTACCCGAAGGATGGTGAGGTGAACGATGGCGGAAGTCGATCTGGCTGATCGTCGCCGGCAGGGAGAGCTTGTCGTATCGGCCACGCGCCGTTGGATCGGGACGCCCTACTCCCATCAGGCGAGTTGCCGCGGCGCGGGAGCCGATTGCCTTGGGCTGCTGCGCGGCGTTTGGCGCGAGCTCAAGGGCCCGGAGCCGGAGGCCACACCAGCCTACACACCCGACTGGGCCGAGGCGGGAACAACGGAGGATTTGCTGAATGCCGCTCACCGCAACCTGATGAGAGCGGCGGTGCAAAAACCGGCCACGGTAGCGGCGGGATAGTCCGGCCGCGGGCGGAGTAAAATCCGGCCACCTATTTCCCTTCTGCATTGAACGCAGGAGGGACAGGGG
>NZ_JBKQWU010000107.1:0-6749 GCF_047275745.1 Amaricoccus sp. W119
CGCAAGCGGGAAACTCTAGTCGGGCTACGCCCTCCCGCCGTTCCCCGCTTGCGGCGCCAAGTGGCCTACTTTTGCGCCGCCCAACGGCCTGGTTTTGCTCCGCCGTTGACACCGGCCGATCTACGTCCAGTTCGCCAATTATCTCGGCGACGTGGTGCGCGGCGAATTCGGCACCTCGCTCCGGACCGGCCAGCCGGTCGCCGAGGACATCATGAACGTGATGCCGGCGACGATCGAGCTTGCCACCTTCGCCATCATCTTCGGCGCGGGGCTCGGCATTCCGCTCGGTGTCTGGGCGGCGGTGAAGAAGAACAGGCCGACCGACCATATCGTCCGGGTCGTGACGCTGCTCGGCCATTCGATGCCGATCTTCTGGACCGGCATGATCGGGCTCATCGTCTTCTACGCCTGGCTCGGCTGGGTCGGAGGCGGGGGACGGGTTTCCGATTTCAACGACGGGCTCGTCGATCCGGTGACCGGGTTCCTCCTGATCGACTCGATCCTCGCCGGCGACTGGGAAGTGTTCTGGGACGCGGTCAATCACCTGATCCTGCCCGCCTCGATCCTCGGCCTCGCCTCGCTCGCCTATATCACCCGGATGACGCGGAGCTTCATGCTCGACCAGCTGAACCAGGAATACGTGACCACGGCGCGGGTGAAGGGCCTTTCCTTCGGGCGCACGGTCTGGGGCCATGCCTTCGCCAATATCCGGGTGCAGCTCGTCACCATCGTGGCGCTCGCCTATGGCGGCCTGCTCGAAGGCGCGGTGCTGATCGAGACGGTGTTCTCCTGGCCCGGCTTCGGCCAGTACATGACCAACAACATGCTGACCGGCGACATGAACGCGGTGATGACCTGCGTGCTGCTGGTGGGCGTGATCTTCATCACCCTGAACCTCCTCTCCGACCTGCTCTACAAGGTCTTCGACCCGAGGACGCGATGACAACCGAGACCATGAACCCCGCCGCCTCGCAGCGCATCGCAGCGCTCCGTTCGGGGGCCGAATATACCGGAACCGTCGTGCGGCATCTCGCGGGGAACCCGTCGTCGCTCTTCGGACTGGTCGTGATCACCGTGCTCGTGATCCTCGCCGTCTTCGCGCCGCTTCTCGCGACGCATGACCCCTACGCGCAGGATCTCGCCGCGACCCTCCAGGCGCCGAGCGGCGCGCATTTCTTCGGCACCGACGAGGTTGGCCGCGATGTCTACAGCCGCATCGTCTATGGCTCGCGCATCACGCTCTCGATCATCGCGCTCGTCGCGGTCATCGTCGGGCCGATCGGCCTCGCGGTCGGGACGCTCGCCGGCTATTTCGGCGGCTGGTTCGACACGGTGCTGATGCGTATCACCGACATCTTCCTCTCCTTCCCGAGCCTCATCCTGTCGCTCGCCTTCGTCGCCGCGCTCGGCGCCGGGCTCGAGAATGCGATCATCGCGATCGCGCTCACCTCCTGGCCGCCGATCGCCCGCCTCGCCCGCGCCGAGACGCTGATGCTACGGAACGCGGATTACGTCTCGGCGGCGAAGCTGCAGGGCGCCTCGGCGGCGCGGATCATCTGGAAGTCGATCGTGCCGATGTGCATGCCCTCGGTCCTCGTGCGGCTCACGCTCTCGATGGCGACGGTGATCCTGACCGCCGCGGGCCTCGGCTTCCTCGGCCTCGGCGCGCAGCCGCCGCTGCCGGAATGGGGTGCGATGATCGCGATCGGCCGGCGCTACATGCTGGAAAGCTGGTGGCTGGTGGGCTTCCCGGGCGCTGCGATCCTCTGCGTCAGCCTCGCCTTCAACCTGATCGGCGACGGTCTGCGCGACGCGCTCGATCCCAAGCAGCGGAAGGGGCGGCACTGATGGCGAACGCATCCAACATTGAGACCCCGACGGCCGGCACACCGAAAACCGGGACGCCGCGGCCAGAAACCCTGATGGAGATCGAGAACCTCTGCGTGACCTATGGTCGCGGGGCCTCGGCGATGCAGGCGGTCCGCAACGTCTCCTTCCGCCTCGGCCGCGAGCGGCTCGGCATCGTGGGCGAGAGCGGCTCGGGCAAATCGACCATCGGCCGCGCGCTCCTGAAGCTCCTGCCGACCGCGACCATCACCGCCGACCGGATGGATTTCGAGGGCACCGACCTGCTCGGCGCCTCCGAGCGGCGGATGCTCAAGGTCCGGGGCGCGCGGATCTCGATGATCCTGCAGGACCCGAAGTTCTCGCTGAACCCGGTCCAGCGCGTCGGCGACCAGATCGCCGAGGCCTATGCCGTGCACCATCGCGGCAAGCGGCGCGAGGCGCGGCTGAAGGCGCTCGCGATGCTCGAAGCGGTGCAGATCCGCGATCCCGAACGGGTCTACCAGCTCTACCCGCACGAGATCTCGGGCGGCATGGGCCAGCGGGTCATGATCGCCATGATGCTGGTGCCGGAACCCGATGTGATCATCGCCGACGAGCCGACCTCGGCGCTCGACGTGACGGTACGCATGAAGGTGCTCGGCATCCTCGACGATCTGGTGCGCGAACGCGGCCTCGGGCTCATCATGATCAGCCACGACCTGAACCTCGTACGCAATTTTTGCGACCGCGTGCTGATCATGTACTCGGGCCAGGTGGTCGAGGCGCTGCCGGCGTCCGAACTCGGGAACGCCCGCCACGATTACACGCGCGGGCTGCTCGCCGCGCAGCCGCGCATCGGCGGCGACCGCTCGCCGCTGCCCGTGCTGCGGCGCGACGAAAGCTGGAAACGCCCGCTCGCGGAGGTGAACGCATGAGCGACATCACGATCGAAAACCTGACGATCCGTCTCGGCCTCGGCGACCAGGCCCGGCGCATCCTCGACAACGTGTCCTTCGCGGTCCGCTCCGGCGAGAGCTTCGGGCTCGTGGGCGAGTCGGGCTCGGGCAAGTCCACGATCCTGAAATGCATCGGCCTCCTGTTCTCGGCCTGGGAGGGACGGATCGACATCGCCGGCCGCTCGGTGCGGGACATTCCCCGCAAGAGCTACTGCCGCGACGTGCAGATGGTGTTCCAGGACCCCTATGGCTCGCTCCATCCGCGACATTCGATCCGCACCACGCTCAATGAGCCGCTGGTGATCCACGGGCTCGACCGCCGGACCCAGCGCATGGAACAGGCGATGGTCGATGTGGGCCTGCCGCCCTCCTTCCTCGACCGCTATCCGCACGAGCTCTCCGGCGGCCAGCGGCAGCGCGTGGCGATCGCCCGCGCGCTGGTGCTCGAACCCTCGGTGCTGCTCCTCGACGAGCCGACCTCGGCGCTCGATGTCTCGGTGCAGGCGGAGGTCCTGAACCTGCTCTCCGACCTCCGGGCCGAGCGCAACCTGACCTACCTGCTCGTGAGCCACGATCTTGCCGTGATCGACCACATGTGCGACCAGTTCGCGATCATGCTGCACGGGAAGATCGTCGAGGTGCTCGGCCGGGAGGCGATCCCGGGCAATGGCGCGACCGACTCTTACGCACGCGAACTGATTGGCGCCAGCCTCGATTACGACCGGGCGGCGTAGGGAGGATGAACATGGCCCGCCCGAGGCAGTCGCTGACCGCGCAGCTCGTCGAGTCGATGACCGGGCGCATCCAGGCGGGCGATTACCGCAAGGGCGACCAGTTGCCGACCGAGAAGGAGCTGATCGAGGAATTCGGCGTCAGCCGCACGGTGGTGCGCGAGGCGATCGCCAACCTCAAGGCGAGCGGCCTCGTCGCGACCCGGCAGGGCAAGGGCGCCTTCGTGCTCGACGAGGGGATGCGCTCCTTCCGCATCTCGGAGGAGAACCTGTCGCTCGTCGAGGAGGTGCTGGAGGCGCTGGAGCTTCGTGTCGCGATCGAATCCGAGGCGGCGGCGCTCGCCGCGCGACGCCGATCCCCGGAGGAACTCGCGCGGATCGAGCAAGCCTGCGCGGCGATGGACGCGGCCATCGAGGCCGGGCGGAGCACGGTCGATCTCGACATCGCCTTTCACCGGGCGATCGCGCAGGCGACCGGCAACCGGCATTTCCTCGGGCTCTTCAACTATCTCGGCGAGGTGCTGGTGCCCCGCGCGCGCGTCCCCACGCATCAGTACGATGCGACGACGCTGCAGGAATATCTGCGCCGGATCAGCGCCGAGCATCACCAGATCGTCGCGGCGATCGCCGCCGGTGACAGCGACGCGGCGCGGGCGGCGCTCCGCATCCATCTCGGCGGCAGCCGCGACCGCCTCGCGCAGGTGGCGCGCGCGACGGCCTGACACCGATGGCGATCGATTCCGACAACATGCCCGATGTCCTCGACGGGCTCCGGACGGCGCCGCGGTTCTCGCACGGGTTCGGCACCTGGGCGGGGACGTTCGGGGAGGGGACGTTCGAGGACTGGCGCGCGGCGGGTCTCGCGCTTCTGCGCGACGCGGTTGGCCCGGTGCTCGAAGGAGAGGCGTCGGTCGGGACGATCGGGGAGCGCGCGGATCGCGACGCGACGCGGCTGCGCCTCCGCGCGCGCTTTTCGACCGGCGCGAGAACCGAGGCGCTGATGCTGATCCCGCCGGGCGCGGGGCCTCATCCGGCGGTCCTGCTCCTGCACGACCACGGATCGGAATTCGCGATCGGCAAGGAGAAGGTCATCCTGCCCTGGGATGACGCGGCGGGCGCGGAGCGGGCCCGCGACTGGCAGGCGCGCTGCTACGAGGGCGGCTCGCTCGGGGAGGACCTGCTGGCGCGGGGGTTCGTCGTGCTCGCGGCGGATGCGCTCGGCTGGGGGTCGCGCGCGGGCAACGGCTACGCGGCGCAGCAGGCGCTGGCGGCCAATCTGATGCAGTTCGGCCTCACCCTCGCCGGGGTGATCGCCGCCGAGGACGCGCAGGCGGCGCGCTGGCTCGCGCGCCATCCCGCCGTCGACCGGACCCGCGTCTTCGCCATGGGCTTTTCCTTCGGCGGCTTCCGCGCCTGGCAGGTCATGGCGCTCTGCCCGGAGATCCGCGCCGGGGTCGCCGCCTCCTGGATGGCGCGGCTCGCCGATCTCATGGTGCCGGGCGGCAACCAGACCCGGGGCCAGTCGGCGTTTGCCATGCTGCATCCCGCGCTCGGCGGGCGCCTCGACTATCCCNTGGATGGCGCGGCTCGCCGATCTCATGGTGCCGGGCGGCAACCAGACCCGGGGCCAGTCGGCGTTTGCCATGCTGCATCCCGCGCTCGGCGGGCGCCTCGACTATCCCGATGTCGCCGGCCTCATCGCCCCCCGGCGGCTGCGGATCACCTCGGGCGCGCTGGACCGGCACTTCCCCGAAGCAGCGGCGCGCACCGCCTTCGGCGATCTCGCCCGGATCTGGCGCGCGGCCGGCGCCGGCGATGCGCTCGAAACGGAGATCGGCCCGGAAGGCCATGTCTTCACCGCGGAGCAACGGCGCCGCGCCTGCGACTTCCTCGCGCGCTCCGGGGCCCCGTCGGGCAACATAAGTCTTCTTACCTGACCTAGGTGTCGCGCGGGGAGGCGCACGGGCACTTCCGTCGGCCGTTCCAGCGGCCGAACTCGCCCGGAACGGGTTTCGTCCATATCGCGTTCTGACACCAACAGGCGGGCATGTCCCGGTCCGGCGTCCGCTCGCCCAGAAAAACGGTTTCCGACCACCCATCGACGCCAGCCCCGGAGGGACATCCATGAGACTGAACGCCATCGCTTCCATTCTCGCACTGACGATCGGCGCCGCCCCCACGACGCTCGCGGCGCAGGACAATCCCGCCAATGCGCCGGAGATCACCCGGGCCGTGGTCGAGGAGGCGATGAAGGCCGCCACGCGGTTCATGGTCGAGAAGGTCGCGCTCAAGGGCGGCTATGTCTGGTCCTACCTGCCGGACATGTCGAAACGCTGGGGCGAGATGGAGGCTTATGACACGATGGTCTGGGTCCAGCCCCCCGGCACCGCGACCATGGGGCATCTCTTTCTCGACGCCTATCACGCGACCGGCGACGAATATTACTACGACGCCGCGATGGAGACCGCGGGCGCGCTGATCTGGGGCCAGACCGAGGCGGGCGGCTGGAACTACATGTTCGACTTCGCCGGCCCCGCCTCGCTGCAACGCTGGTACGACACGATCGGCGAGGCGGGCTGGCGGCTGGAGGAATTCCACCACAACTGGGAGAATGCCACCTTCGACGACGCCGGAACCGCCGAGTCGACGCAGTTCCTGCTCCGCCTCTATCTCGAGAAGCTCGACCCGACCCTGCGACCCGCGCTCGACAAGGCGATCGATCTGATCGTCGAGAGCCAGCAGCCGATCGGCACCTGGCCGCAGCGTTATCCCGAGAACCTGCTCTGGGAGGAGGATTATACCTCCTATCCGACGCTGAACGACGATGTGGCCTCCGAGAACATGGAGACGCTCATCATGGCGTGGCAGACGCTCGGGCGGCCCGATCTCCTGCCGGTGATCCACCGCGGCATGGATGCCTTCCTGCTCCTGCAACAGGGCGATGACCAGCCGGGCTTCTCGCTGCAATACGACGCCGATCTGAACCCGGTGGCCGCGCGGAGCTACGAGCCGCTGGCGCTCGCGACGCATACCACGGCGAGCGCGCTCCGCAAGCTCATGGATTTCTACGCGATGACCGGCGACACCCGCTACCTCGCGCGGGTCGATGAAGGGCTCGGCTTGTACCGGGGCACGGATTTGAGACAGCGCTTTGCGCCGGTTACGCCGCCAGTTTGACCGTGGCGGCTTCGGTTTCAAGGCCGAGTTGCGCGGCCCGGATCTGATCGGGCGTCTT
>NZ_JBKQWU010000108.1:0-6682 GCF_047275745.1 Amaricoccus sp. W119
CATCATAGGCTTGGTCATCGGGGGCATGCCTCGGTTCAGGTTGGCGGTTGCGACCCGACCCTACCGAGAAACCCGATGACCGCCTCAGCTACACCACCCCGCGGGACACGATCGTGTTCCATGTCGCCGGTCCGCCCGCCATGGTGTCCGAAATGGAGAGGGAGCTGTCCGAGGCACGCGTCAGCCGCGCGGATCAGCATGTCGAGCGCTTTTCCGGCTACTGAAGGGAGCCTCCACACGCTCCGCACAATGCGAGACTGCCACCGGCACCGCCGGGTTTTGTCCTCGGGCCTCGCAGCACTGCGAACGACCACTGATGGCGCGGAGCGGCCGAGCCGGCTGGTGGACTACTCCGTCGCCCCGCTGGCTCGAGATCGCGGCGCGAGCCGATCACGCGCACACAGCGGCTCTGAGGCTCTCGGCCCGAAGCGGTCATCCGTTCATACCGCCGGACGCCATCGCCTCAAAGGCGGTGTGCCCCCGAAGCGGCGACGGACGCAATCGGTCCTATTTTACCAGCTCGATCTCGCCGGGACGCCAGGACTGGTCGAAGAACGACGGCAGCGGGCTGTAGAGGCGAAGGATCGTGAACCAGCCCTTTTCCGGGTCGGTCTGGATCCAGTTGCC
Source organism: Amaricoccus sp. W119 (assembly GCF_047275745.1). NCBI lineage: Bacteria > Pseudomonadati > Pseudomonadota > Alphaproteobacteria > Rhodobacterales > Paracoccaceae > Amaricoccus > Amaricoccus sp. W119. The sequence goes on from NZ_JBKQWU010000108.1 coordinate 628, forward strand.
CTCGGCCACGTCCGCCGGCTTCTCCGGCGAGAACCATACGGTCGTCGAACCGTCCTCGGCCGCAGTCGCCGCCGGGCTCGGGTAGCTCTGCGAGCCCGCCCGCGGGTATCTCTGCGGCGTCCGCAGCATCGAGCGGGTCTGGTTGTCGTAGAGCGTGAACGACCAGAAGGCGCGCGCCGGGATGTCCTTGGGCAGCTTCACGCTGTAGGCCTTCGCACCGTCAAAGATCGCGCCGGTCGAGTCTCGGAAGGCCCCGAGATACTGCGAGCCGACATCGGGGATGCGCATGATCATCCCGGGGCTGTCGAGCGTGTAGGCGTAGTAGAAGGCGGTACGTGAATCGAGCGTTCGCGCGCCGGTCGGCGGGAATGGTTTGAAGACGCCGTCCTCGAACAGCGGCGGCGGGGTCTCGAAGTTCGCGCCGCCCTGCCAGAGCATGCTGGACCAGTAGGATCCCGGATAGATCGCCCAGTCGGGATGCGCCTCGATGCCCTGCCACTGCAGCGCCCGCCCGAAGGCGGCGCCCACCGCCGCGGCTTCGGTCAGGATCCGCTTCATCCGCTCGTCGGGGGCGAAGTCCTTGCCCTTCACGATGCCGATCTTGGCGAGCTGGCCGGCAAGCTCGATGTCGTAGCTCGTCGCCGGCTCTGCCTGAACGTTGGCGTTGATCATCTCGAAGAAGCCGTAGTCGCCCGGCGGAATGGTATTGAAGGCGAGCCCGCTGCCCTCGACGAACTTCGTCTCCGGCACCTTCGGCTCGGGAGCGAGCCGCACGGTGCCCTCGAGGGCGGCCGCGATGCTGGTGCCGTAGCTGCCCGGCACATACGGGTAGATGCGCAGGTTGGACTTGATGTTCGCGACGGCCGGCTTGGGATCGTCGTTCACCAGATAGGCGCGGGCGGCGTAGAGGACCCGGTCGGTCTTCGAATGGGCGACGAAGTAGCCGCCCTCGGGCAGCGGCCCGTCATAGCCGGGCGGCACGATCAGGTACTTGCCGCCGAGCCCGCGATCCGGGCCCGGCCCACCGATGTCGATGATCCAGGAAAACCACATGTCGTTGATCGTGCCGACCGCGTCGGGTGGCTGCTCGATCACCATTGGCCCGGCGGTCAGATCGATGGCCGACAGATAGTAGATCGTGTCGGCGTTCGCCGTCAGGAACAGCGAGTTCGAGTCCATGAGCTCGGAGAAGATGACGACGTCGTTGTCGGCGGCGCCGGCGCTCTGGAAGCCCTTGCGCAGCGCATAGGCGGACGCACCGCGGAAGCTGTTGTTGTAGACCGCGAGCGCGTTGGCGAAATCCGCCGCGTCGAAGACCCTCCGCGCCGTCTCCTCGGTCGGGACGCCGTCCGCGAAATCCAGCGTGCCGATGCTGGTGTCCACGCTGGCCGGTGCCGACAGCGATCGCATGATCTCGGGCGCTACCTGCGCGGCGGATCCGACGGGCACCGCCGCGGCAAGTACGAGCGCGAGAGTCGCCGCCGGGCCGTCCGGCCGCGTCATGAAATAAGCCAAAGCTACACTCCCAACCGACCACGAATCGGGCGCGTCGCACCCGTGTCGAATTAGCCGACGCCCGGAGAAGATCACAAAGCGTTCGGGCGCGTTACTGGATTTTTGCGCCAATTCTGGGCGGCGACTGCGCCTGATTTGCGGGCGGCCTGAGAATGGTCAGTGCGCACCCTCGGACGTTGGCGGAGTATGAATGGCCGCTTCTTGTTGGTCCCCCGGGCGCCACGTCAGCACCGGAAATGACGGCTCACCGCCCATAGGCGCTCGCGCCAGAGGACCGGCGACCCCGCGCGCGGTGCGGTTCCTGCCTGGCTACACGAAGACGGAGGCAATCGATCTTTGACGAAGAGCCGACTGCCACCCGTGCGCGAAGAGCGCGCTGTCGGCCCTGTAGCAAGCCTTCGGGTTGGGAGCTACAACGGGCACGGCGGGGCTCTTCGCCGCGCCGGAGGAAAGGCAGGACGAGATGCTTGCAAAGTTCACGATCGCCGCTTCGGCATTGGCAGTGCTCGCCGGAAGTCCCGCCCATGCCCAGGCGAGACCTTCGACGAGCTTCGCGGATCTCGCCCTTCCCTCCGCCGAGGCGACGCCGCAGGAGGCCTATGTCCGTTCGGTCGCGCGCCAGGCCTATGTCTGGGGCTGGCCGATGGTGAACATGCTGAACCGCCGCGCCCGCATCACCCAGGCGCCGCATCCGGGCCTGCTCGGCGGCGTGCTGCCGGCCGCGCCGCGCGGGCAGATCGGCATGCTCCACGACTATATCGAGCCGAGCGAGCGGTTCATCGCCTGCCCGAACCAGGACGTGGTCTACGGCCTCGGCTTCTTCGACCTCGACACCGAGCCGGTGGTGATCCAGGTGCCCGACTTCGGCGATCGCTTCTGGGTGTACGCGCTTTACGACCAGCGCACCGACCAGTACGGCCAGCTCGGCAAGCCCTATGGCTCGAAGCCCGGGTTCTACCTGCTCGTGGGGCCGAACTGGAACGGCGAGGTGCCCGAGGGGATCACCGGGGTCATGCGCTCCCCGACCTCGCTTGCCAACGCGATCCCGCGCATCTTCCAGAACGACACCGACGAAGACCGCGCCGCGATCCAGCCGCTGATCAACCAGGTGGTCGCCTATCCGCTCTCCGAATTCACCGGCGAGACCAAGACCATCGAATGGGCGAGCGCCCCCGATATCGAGGCGCCCGACCAGGGAGGCGACGCCGAGACCCGCTGGGTGGTGCCGGAGAAGTTCTTCGACCAGTTCCCGGAGGTGCTCGCCATGGTGCCGCCGCTGCCCGGCGAGGAGGCGATGTACGCGCAGTTCCGCTGGCTGCTGGACGTCGCCGCCAAGGATCCCGCGCTGAAGGCCGCGATCGTCGACGAGGCCGGCAAGGTCGAGGAGGAGATCATCACGCCCTTCCTCCAGTGGAAACACAACGGCCGGCCGGCGGGCAACGGCTGGAACCGCTCGACCAACAATGCGCAATGGGGCATCGACTACTACGACAGGACCGGCACCGCGCGGTCGAACATGTTCGACAACCGCCCGAACGAGACGCAGTATTTCTACACCGACGACGATGTCTCGGGCGCGGCGCTCGACGGGTCGAAGACCTATGCGATCACCTTCCCGGCCGGGCAGGAGCCGCCGGTGAACGGGTTCTGGTCGCTGACGCTCTACAACAAGGAGCATTTCTTCCACGCCAACGACCTGAAACGCTATTCGCTCGGCACGAAGAACGCCACGCTCCAGCGCAACGCGGACGGGTCGCTGACGCTTTACGCCGGGACGAAGTCGCCCGGCGCCGACAAGGAGAGTAACTGGCTCCCGGCACCCGAGGGCCCGTTCTCGCTCTACATTCGGGCGTACTGGGGCAAGGAAGCGATCCTCGATGGCTCCTGGACGCCGCCCCGGATCGAGGTGATGCCGTGAGGGAACCCGTGATGACCCGCGAAAATATCCGAAGCCGGCTCTTCGCCGCCACCATCCTCGCGAGCCTCGCGCCCGCGCTCGCCGCGGCGCAGGAGACGGCGCCGATGTCGCCGCTCATGGAGCAGATCAACGGCGGCAAGTGGCTCGACCAGACGGAAGCCCAGTCGCTGGCGGACGAGTTCTTCTACCAGAACGCCATCCAGGCCTATCTGCGCACCCTGCCCGCCTTGAACGTCATCGGCATGCGCGACGGGTCGGAGGCGACCTTCGGCGCCGGCTACAACGTGCTCCCGATCTGGAAGGAGCGGATGGACAGCCGGACCTGGGTGCCGACGCCGAACGCCGATGTCATCTATTCGATGAGCTATCTCGACCTGAAGGAAACCGGGCCGCTGGTCGTCGCCGCGCCGCCGAACGTCATCGGCATGTTCACCGACTTCTTCCAGAAGACGATCACCGACGTCGGCGCCATCGGGCCGGACCGCGCGCGCGGTGGGCTCTACCTGCTGCTGCCGCCCGACTACGACGGCGAGGTGCCGCAGGGCTATTTCGCTTTCAAGTCGCCGACCTACAACGTCTTCCTGTTCTTCCGCACCATCATGCCGAAGGGCGCGGATGGCCCCGATCCCGCGCCGGCCGTCGCGAATGCCGAGCGGACGCGGATCTACCCGCTCTGGACGCCCGAGAAGGACGTGAAGCCGATGAGCTTCCCGGACGGGTCCGGCAAGGACATCGACATGATGTACCCGGTCGACAACACCTACTGGCGCAAGCTGAAGGACTTCGTCGATTACGAGCCGGTCGCGGCGATCGACCCCGACCTGCGCGGCATCCTCGCCCAGATCGGCATCGAGAAGGGCAAGGCCTTCACGCCGACCGAAGGACAACAGGCGCTGCTCAGGAAGGCGGTCGAGACCGCGCCGCGCATGATCCTCGCGAAGCGCCAGCTCGGCCGCCCGGACAAGCGCAACTATTACTACCCGGACCGGCAGTGGGAGAACGTCTGGGCAGGCGCCACCGCCGACTGGATGCAGGAGAGCTATCTCGACGTGCTGCAGCGCGCGACCTATTTCCAGGTCGCCTATTCCTCGGCGCCGGCGATGGTGATGCGCACGCTCGACGCGGGATCGAAATACCCCGTGGCGGTCCGCGACGCCGACGGCGACTTCCTCGACGGGGGCAAGGCCTACAAGCTGCACATGCCGCCCAATCCGCCGGCGGCGCTGTTCTGGGCGGTGACCGCCTACAACATCACCGACGGCACGATGGTCTCGGCGGCGCAGCGGATGCCCTCGATCAACGGCTTCAACGACGTCGAGACGAACGCCGACGGCTCGATCGACCTCTGGTTCGGCCCCGAGAAGCCGGCGGCCGCGCCCGACGGCAACTGGATCCAGACGGTGCCCGACCGGAACTTCCTCGTGACGATCCGGCTCTACGGCACCGGCACCGAATTCTTCGACCAGAGCTGGAAGCCGGACGACGTCGTGAAGGCGCCGTAGCTCGGCTGAACTTCGTAAGGAAATGGAGCCGAAGCGCGCGCTTTTGCCATGCCGAAGTGATGCAGCGCTGATTGGCGGCTCACCCCCGCAGAGGGCCGATCTCGGACGTGCCACGGAACGAGCGCTTCTGGCGCATCGCGGCTCGTGGCGCTGCGGATGCGAACGTCGGCTGTCCGCCCCTCAGGCGAGTCCGTGCAGGGTTTCCGCCGTGGCCGGCAGTCTGGCGAGACTCGTCGCGAGCCGCTCGCGCCAGCGCGGACCGCGTCCGAGAGCATCCTCGAACGCCTCGCGAAGATCGTCCGGCCGGTCTTCGGCGAGAACGGAGATCAGAAAAGCCGCCTGGCCTCGATCCTTGCGGGACTTCGCCTGATCAGGGCCGCCATGCCGACGGTCCGCGACGATTAGCTTGTGGATCGCGAAACGCTCTGGCCTGGGTATGCGCACGAGCACGCCCGAGCGATAGAGCGCAATCGCAGGGATCGGCTCGGCGATCAGGTAGTTGAGATAGTTCAGAGCCTGCGCGCTGACCCCAAGCGCCGGGAGCGGTTTCACCCGCTCATCGCCGAACGCGGGGGTCAGGAACTCGACCATCGCCTCGCCTCGGCTTTGGCGCCATTTCCAGATCTGCCGGTCCTGGAGCCCGGGCACCGGATCGAATTTGAGGGTCCGCAGGATCTCTCCGGGATTTTCCTCGACGTGGTCTCCGAGGGCGACGGACAACCGTTCGAAGCTGGCGAGATCGATGTCGCCTGTCCGCGCCAGTTCCTCGGAATCGAAACGCACCCCGAGTTCGCCCTGATAGAGCGCGTAGGCGGCGGTGCCGATGAGCGTGCCGCCGAGACGAAATACCCCCGCCCGCGCGAAGGCGAGCAACAGCGAGCCGGTATCCCGGTCGGTCGCCGTGAACCCCTCTGCGCGCAGCACCCGCGCGAGCCGTGCCATCGTTTTCCTGCGATCCTCAGCCTCGGCCTTGAGCTCCGCCGCGCGTCCCAGCCGCGCGCGCAGCGATCGTGCCCCATCTGGTGGTGTAGCTCACGGCGGGCCTCGCGCTCATCAGCGGGCCGAGCAGGTCAGTCGCGCTGCGCGGCAGGCAGGCTGACGGTGAGATCATCGCAGACGG
>NZ_JBKQWU010000109.1:0-6583 GCF_047275745.1 Amaricoccus sp. W119
ATGGCGAAGGCAAAGTTTGAGCGGACGAAGCCGCATGTGAACGTTGGCACGATCGGCCACGTTGACCACGGGAAGACGTCGCTGACGGCTGCGATCACGAAGTTCTTCGGCGAGTTCAAGGCGTACGACCAGATCGACGCGGCGCCGGAGGAGAAGGCGCGCGGCATCACGATCTCGACGGCGCATGTGGAATACGAGACGGATGCGCGTCACTACGCGCATGTCGACTGCCCGGGCCACGCCGACTACGTGAAGAACATGATCACCGGCGCGGCGCAGATGGACGGCGCGATCCTCGTGGTGTCGGCGGCCGACGGCCCGATGCCGCAGACGCGCGAGCACATCCTGCTCGCCCGCCAGGTCGGCGTTCCGGCGCTGGTGGTGTTCCTCAACAAGGTCGACCAGGTCGACGACGCGGAGCTGCTGGAGCTCGTGGAGATGGAAGTGCGTGAGCTTCTGTCGTCCTACGACTTCCCGGGCGACGACATCCCGATCATCACCGGCTCGGCGCTCGCCGCGCTCGAGGACTCCAACAAGGAGATCGGCGAGGACGCGGTCCGCAAGCTGATGGCGGCGGTCGACGAATACATCCCGACGCCGGAGCGCCCGGTGGACCAGCCGTTCCTGATGCCGGTCGAGGACGTGTTCTCGATCTCGGGCCGGGGCACGGTCGCGACCGGCCGCGTGGAGCGCGGCATCGTGAAGGTCGGCGAGGAGATCGAGATCGTCGGCATCCGTCCGTCGAAGAAGACGACCTGCACCGGCGTCGAGATGTTCCGCAAGCTCTTGGACCAGGGCCAGGCGGGTGACAACGTCGGCCTGCTGCTGCGCGGCATCGACCGCGAGGGCATCGAGCGGGGCCAGGTTCTCTGCAAGCCGGGCTCGGTGAAGCCGCACACCAAGTTCGAGGCCGAGGCCTATATCCTGACCAAGGACGAGGGCGGTCGCCACACGCCGTTCTTCGCGAACTACCGGCCGCAGTTCTACTTCCGCACCACGGATGTGACCGGCACGGTCTCGCTGCCGGCGGGCACCGAGATGGTGATGCCGGGCGACAACCTGAAGTTCGAGGTCGAACTGATCTCGCCGATCGCCATGGAAGAGAAGCTCCGCTTCGCCATCCGCGAAGGCGGCCGCACCGTCGGCGCCGGCGTCGTCTCGAAAATCATCGAGTAACGACCCGCCTGTCGGACACTTCGAAACGCGGACGCCCCGGCGTCCGCGTTTTTTCTTGCCGGATCAACGCCCGCCCGGCCGTCGAGCATGCCATCAACCATACCGCCAATCAACGCGCGCGGGTACTGGACAGCCACGCTTCCGTTGCGCGAGATGGCAACGGGGAGTCCAGTTTTCCCGGGAAGGCGGCGCTTCGATGACAGATCTCACCGACGGCCAGCGGATCTATGCGATCGGCGATATTCATGGCCATCTCGAAATGCTCGACGAGATGGTGGCGCGCATCCGCGCCGATCTCGCGGCGCGGCCGCATCCCGCGCCCCTCATCATATTTCTTGGCGACTACTGCGACCGGGGGCCGAACAGCCGGGGCGTCTACCGGCGGCTGATCGAGCTCAAGGGTTCGGGCGGGCCGTTCCGCTTTCTGCTCGGCAACCACGATTCCTACATACCGGCGTATCTCCGCGATCCCGACTGGTATGATCGCACCTATCACTGGCTGCACCACAAGATGGGGGGCGACACGACGCTCGCCTCCTATGGCGTGGCAGGCGCGAGCGAGATCGATCCCGCCGCGACACGCTCGGCCTTCGCCCGGGCCCTGCCGGCGGCGCATCTCGGTTTCATCGAATCCTGCGAGCTCTGGCTCCGGATCGGCGGCTATGTCTTCGCCCATGCCGGCATCCGCCCCGGCGTGCCGATGGAGAAGCAGACCCGGGACGACCTGATCTGGATCAGGCAGGGATTTCTCGACTACCGCAAGAGCTTCGGCTTCAAGGTCGTGCACGGGCATACGATCGTCCCGGTCGTCGAGCATCACCCGAACCGGATCGCGGTCGACACCGGCGCATTTCGGACCGGACTGCTGTCCTGCGTCGTCCTGGAGGGCGAAAGCGTAGCGCTGCTGGAACCCGGCGGGCCCAGGGACTGGCCGGTCGGCTCCGGCCTCCCCGCCCCTTCCGGCCTCGGCGCGCTCGGTTCCACCCTCCGCGGGCTCTGGTCCGCGCGCTAGGCCAGGCGCGCCGCGCGGCCGGAAGATCGCACGCATAGGGAGATCATCTCCCAAACCGCCTTGACGCGAGCGCACAGGCGCGTCTAGCGTGCGGCAAGAAGTCGCCGCACATTTGGATGGCGCGCATTTTCAAATACCAATGAGGGCGGGGAGGGCAATTCATGTGCCCGCATTCAGTATCCGGTTCGGCATTTTCGAAAGAAGACAGTCCAGTAGAAGAAGACGGCCCAGTCAACGTATCCGGTCTCATTTCCGTCGATCTTCCGGCGCTGGCTAGCGACACGATCACCGGTCGGGCCGCCTCCGATCCGGCGTCGAGGCGCGACGACGCGGGCGCGCCCCGGCCCGGTGCCGGGCACCGGCTGCTCTACCGCTTCGGCTTCGTCGCGCTCGACCGCGACGCATATCCGCTCAAGGCGAAAGCCCACGCCACCCCGCGCGACCTCGGCTGGGTCGCGCGCCGGATGGGGCCCGTGATGCTCTGGACCCAACCGGAGGCGCCCCTCCGCGTCAGCCGGGCCGGGGAGACCCGCTTCGTGGTCATCGGCGACGCCGTGCCCGAGACGGATGCCGCAGCTGGAGACCCCTTCGCGCCGGAGCGCCTCGCGCAGGTCCTCGCGGGCGGCGACGCCGCGCTCCTCGACTTCCTCGACACCTTCGCCGGCCGTTTCGCGCTCCTCGTGGTCGAGCCCGGACGGGTCCGCGTCTTCCACGACCCACTCGGCAGCCGGGCCGTCTTCTACCACGGCGCGGGGCCCTTCGCCGTGGCCTCGCACGCGGACCTGCTCGCGCGCTGCGTCGGCGCGCCACCCGACGCCGCCGTGGCCGCCCTGCTCCGCCACCCGGAGTTCCACCGGCGCAAGACCAAGTCGTTGCCGGGCGATCTGACCCGCGCGTCGGGCGTCTACGCGCTGACCCCGAACAACTGCTTCGACTCCGCGACAGGCAGGACCGTCCGGTACTGGCCCCGCGAACCCAACCGCCCCGGCTCCCTCGAGGCGTTCCACGACCGGCTCGGCCAGTCGCTCGCGGCGCTCGGCCGGTACGTCTCCGGCCGGTACGTCTCCGGCCGCTACGCGCCGGTCGTCGGCGCCACGGCGGGCGCGGACACGCGGGTGGTGATCGCGGCCTTCATGCACCTCGGCGTGCCCTTCGAGACCGCGACCTGGACCACCGACGCGCTCTCCGAGCGCGAGCGCGGGATCATCCGCGCGCTCGTCGCCTGCACCGGCGTCCCGCATCTCGACACCCGGCCAACCTCGGGGCGCAAGGGTCTGCGCGAGATCATCTGGACCAACAGCGGCCAATACCGCCGCGCCTATCCCGCGACCTTCGAAATGCGCGCCGCCTACGCCGACCGGCCGGACATGGTCTTCCTGCGCGGGCACGGCGCCGAGGTGATGCGCGGGTTCTTCAATCTCTGGCTCACGCGCATGAAGACTGCCACCCCCGCGGAACTGGCCCGGCTTTTCTGGGCGCCGAAGAAGGACCGCGCGCCGCGCGAGGTGGAGGAGATGTTCGCGGACTTCATGCGACGCGCCCATTACGACACGCTCGCCGACAAGGGCTTCGACCCGAACGACATCTTCTACTGGGAGCACCGGCTGGGGATGTGGAGCGCCGGGCTCAACAACGAGTTCGACGTGGCCGGTCGGTCCCTGATCGCCTTCAACAGCCGTCCCCTCTTCGAGGCCTCGCTCGCCCTGCCGCCGGAAGTCCGGCTGACCAATCAGCTCTTCCTCGCCGCGACCAGGCGATTCGAGCCGCGCCTCGCCGACCTGCCGCTCGAGAAGATGGTCGAGGCGCCGGAGGCGCGCGCGGCGTCCAGGCCGCGCACCTTAACGACCGCGCTCGCCAAGGCGGCGCGTCGGGGTCGCGGCCGGTTCGCCCGGCTGCGGCGGCGCCTGCGCGCGCTCGCCGGAACCCCGGGACCGAAGCGCCGCCCGCGCGGCTGACGGCGCCGGGCGCGCGCTTCGAAACCCCTTGCGGAGCCCGCGCGATCCACCTATGAGAAGCCCCGCATGCCGGCCCTAGGGGTGTAGCTCAGTTGGTAGAGCATCGGTCTCCAAAACCGAGGGTCGTAGGTTCGAGTCCTATCGCCCCTGCCAGCATGCCAAGGATATCGGAGAGACGCGCATGGCCCGGACGAATCCTCTGCAGTTCATCCAGCAGGTGCGCGCCGAGACCGCGAAGATCACCTGGCCGACGCGGCGCGAGACCATGCTCACCACGGTGATGGTGATGATCATGGCCGGTCTCTTCGCGGCGTTCTTCTTCCTGGTCGATCTGATCATCCGTTTCGGGCTCGAGACGGTTCTGCAGATGGCCTCTTGAACTGAGCGCCCGCGGCGGGTATGCGGGCGCCCTCTCGGACAGGCGGGGCGCGCGCGTCGATTCGGTCGTGCGCGGTTTTCGTTTTTTCCGGGGATGTCCGAAGGGTCCGATGCCCGGCGGACGAGTTGCGAGCGGCCCGGCCGCTCCTGATTTGAGGTGACGGACGACATGGCGCAGCGCTGGTATTCGGTGAGCGTGCTCTCGAATTTCGAAAAGAAGGTCGCCGAGGCGATCCGCGAAGCCGTGGAGCAGCAGGGGCTCGGCGAGGAGATCACCGAGGTCATGGTGCCGACCGAGGAAGTGATCGAGATCCGCCGCGGCAAGAAGGTGCAGACCGAGAAGCGCTTCATGCCGGGCTATGTGCTCGCCCGGATGGAGTTGAACGACCGCACCTATCATCTCGTCAATTCGATCAACCGCGTGACCGGCTTCCTCGGACCGCAGGGCAAGCCCTCGCCAATGAAAGACGAGGAGGTGGCGCGGATCCTGAACCAGGTCGTCGAGGGCCAGGAACGGCCGCGGTCGATCATCACCTTCCAGACCGGCGAGCAGGTCAACGTGACCGACGGTCCGTTCGAGGGCTTCTCCGGTCTCGTCGAGGAGGTCGATCAGTCGAACAACCGGCTCAAGGTGTCGGTCTCGATCTTCGGCCGCGCCACGCCGGTCGAGCTTGAATTCACGCAGGTCTCCAAGGCTTCGTGATCCGGGAGCACGATCCGGAAAGGCCACCTTTCCGGTCCGATCGTGCCCCAGGCGAGAGTGGCCCGAAATCCGATGGTTTCGGGCGGCAGGTGGGAGGCGAGGCCGGCGCGCCGGACGGACCGCACCACCCCATGTAACGCCCGAGGGTCGCGACCCGGAGGCATGGAAAGGAGGCCATCATGGCCAAGAAAGTCGCAGGCAGCCTGAAGCTGCAGGTGCCCGCCGGCAAGGCGAACCCGTCGCCGCCCGTCGGCCCGGCGCTCGGTCAGCGCGGCATCAACATCATGGAATTCTGCAAGGCGTTCAACGCGCGCACGCAGGAGATGGAAGTCGGCGTCCCGACCCCCGTGATCATCACCTATTACACCGACAAGTCCTTCACGATGGAGATCAAGACGGCGCCGGCGTCGTACTATCTCAAGAAGGCGGCGGGTCTGAAGTCGGCCTCGAAGACGCCCGGCAAGGCGACCGCCGGCACGGTCACGCTGGCGCAGCTGCGCGAGATCGCCGAGGCCAAGATGAAGGACCTGAACGCGAACGACGTCGAGTCCGCGATGAACATCATCGCCGGGTCGGCCCGTTCGATGGGTATCGAGGTGAAGGGTTAAGCCATGGCGAAGATTGCAAAGCGCACCAGGGCCGCCCGTGAAGCTTTCGCCGGCAAGGAGAACCTGCCGGTCTCCGAGGCCGTCGCGCTCGTCAAGGCGAATGCCACCGCGAAGTTCGACGAGACGCTCGAGATCGCGATGAACCTCGGCGTCGATCCGCGCCACGCCGACCAGATGGTCCGGGGCGTCGTGAACCTGCCGAACGGCACCGGCAAGACCGTCCGCGTCGCCGTCTTCGCCCGCGGTGCGAAGGCCGACGAGGCCAGGGAAGCCGGAGCCGATATCGTCGGCGCCGAGGACCTGATGGAGACGATCCAGGGCGGCACGATCGAATTCGACCGCTGCGTCGCCACGCCCGACATGATGCCGATCGTCGGCCGTCTCGGGAAGATCCTCGGGCCGCGCAACCTGATGCCGAACCCGAAGGTCGGCACGGTGACGATGGATGTCGCGACCGCGGTCAAGAACGCCAAGGGCGGCGAGGTGCAATTCCGCGTCGAGAAGGCGGGCGTGATCCACGGCGGCGTCGGCAAGGCCAGCTTCGGCGAGGCAGAGCTCGTCGAGAACGTGAAGGCCTTCGTGGCGGCGGTGAACCGGGCGAAGCCCACGGGCGCCAAGGGCACCTATCTGAAGCGGATCTCGCTCTCCTCGACCATGGGGCCGGGCGTCAGCGTCGACATCGCGACCGCGGTCGCCGAATAAGGAATCTCCGTCGGGGGCGACCCCGGCGGGATCAGGGCGGCCGACCTCC
>NZ_JBKQWU010000110.1:0-6564 GCF_047275745.1 Amaricoccus sp. W119
ATCCCCAAGCCTGGCTCGCCGACACGCTGGCACGGATCCCGGACTACAAGATCACCAGGGTCGACGACTTGCTCCCATGGCGCTGGACCCGATAGCGGTGAGGCCGGACGCTTACTCGACATCGACCATTCGCGGACGAAGACGAAGAGCCCGCGAACCAACGGCATCGTCGAGCGCTTCCACAAGACCGTGCTCGACGAATTCTACCGGGTCGCGTTCCGCAAGAGGGTCTATGGTTCTGTCGCCGCGTTGTAGGCGGATCTCGATAACTGGACCGGAACCTGCAACGAGGAGCGCGAGCATCAGGGGCGATGGTGCTTCGGCAAGACGCCGATGCGCACCTTCCTTGACGCGGCCCCGATCGCGAGGGAAAAAATGATCGCCGCCTGATCGGAGGCTGACAGGCGGAACATGACCGACATCCGGACGCCAGATGTCAGATCAAGTCTAAACTTATACATGTCATAGGACCTCCATATCCGAAGGCCCGACGTGGGAAAATACAGCGGATCACATGGTCCACCCGTGGGGGCGCACTCCAGTGTCCATGCGGCAAGCAACTCGTTGCAATGAAGCCGAAACCGTCGATGAGCCGGACGACGGCTTGCCGCTACGGCGATGCACCCATGGAGAGCCTCTTCCACACGCTGCGACCACGCCGATCTGGCGAGCCGCGATGTTGCAACGTAAGAACCAAGCAAACCTGCCTCCGGGAAACTCGGCGCGGTTCAGGGGACCGTCAGATCTGCCCCTTGAGTACCATCTGATCCATTAGCTTCGACGGCTCCGCGCAACCCCCGTCTCCCACGATCCTGGCCGGAACTCCCGCGACCGTCTTGCACGGGGGAACGGTCTCGAGCACGACGGAACCCGCCGCCACCCGACTACAATTGCCGATCGAAATATTTCCCAGAACCGCGGCTCCGGCGCCGATGAGGACCCCGTTGCCTATCTTGGGATGACGATCGCCGTCTTCCTTGCCCGTCCCACCCAACGTTACGGAATGGAGCATCGACACATTGTCGCCGACGACCGCCGTTTCGCCGATCACGATGGAATGTGCATGATCGATCAGGATGCCTTGTCCCACGCGCGCGTTCGGATGGATGTCGACGCCGAACACCTCGGACGTGCGCATCTGCACAAAATAGGCCATGTCCTGGCGTCCGCTTGTCCACAGCCAATGCCCGATCCTGTAGCATTGGAGGGCCTGATACCCCTTGAAGAAGAGCAGCGGCTGAATATAGCGATGACATGCCGGATCACGCTCGTAGACCGCCATGATGTCGGCCCGCGCGGCCGCTCCCAGGTTGACTTCCGCGGCGTAGGCCTCGTCTGCGATCTCTCGCAGGATGAGTTCGCTCATGTCGGAAGAGGCAAGCTTCTGAGCGATCCGGTAGCTGAGGGCCCGCTCCAGGCTCGCATGATAAAGGACCCCGGCGTGGACAAGGCTGGCCATCAGCGGTTCGTCACGTGCCACCTCCTCCGCTTCGCGACGGATCATCGTCCAGACCGGATCCAGGCTGGCAATGTTCGGTTTCAGTTGAGCCATACGCGCACCCCAAAAGCCACTAGCGCCAATTTCAACGGTCGCCGCCGGGAAATCAAGCCGCTGGAAGCGCTCGTGATGCACGAGGTGCTCCCAATCGTGTGAGATGAACCGCGAGCCGTATTCGTCCGCCGCTGAACGCGCCGCCCTCCGCGCCGATCAGAAGACTGGTATCAGCATAGTAGGTCATCGGAGTTCCCGAAAGCCCCACCAGAAAGGAGCCGGCCCCCACCCCCATCCCCTTGCCGTAGCGATCCTCGGAGCCTGCGACGCCCAAGCGCCAGCTCGTCAAGGTTCCCGTCAACGAGTCCATCACACGTCCCGTGATTCCCAGCACCAGCGAATTCGCCGGGATCCTGACCTCGGTCCCGACCGCCGTCCCGACTCCGAGCTCCTGATCGAACTCCAGTATTTCGTTGGTCGTGAAGGCTCCCCCGCTCGATACCGCGACCGCGTCGGGAACCCACCTCGTGCCGTCGTACATCAGCGTGGACGATTTCGCGACGAGCCACGCCCGCCATCCTGGCGCGGGTGCCAGATATACCCATCCCCCGTTGCTCCAGACGGCGATCTGGCCAGTCCGTCCCACCCATGCGCCTCCGGCCAGTTCGGGAACGATGTAACCCACACCATTCTCGGCCAGATCCGGCGGGTCGGAAATGTCCGCGGCGAGCACGCTCATCTGCGTGGCCGCGTCCATCCGCACAAGAGCTTCGTTGACCGTGACGTGCTTCTGCGCTTGCGCGGGCGAGATCAGGGGCAAGCCGAGGTTGGCGGTCTTAGCCATCAAAATCGATCCTTCGATAGGGTCCGGGGCCGAACTGCTGGGATATCTGCGCGACCTCGAATGACAGCCAGGTCCGGGCAAGGTCATCTACCTGCTCCGCCTGCGAATAGATCGCGGACTGCGAGCCGACCTGAACATCTCGAACCAACGCCTCGCCGACGAAAATGCGAACGTGATAGCGCTCCGAAGCCTCGCCCAGGGGAACGTCCGGGCCCTGCCAGCTATCGCCGTCGATGCGCGTCCTTCGGATCCATGTCAGCATGATATCGCCGTTCGCCTGTCGGACCGCCTTGAGGTGCGCGGGCGCGTATGGTCGGAGGCCGACAGCTTCGCAGGTACTGGAAACGTGGAAGTAGCTCCGATGACCATGCGGTCTGGCCACGGGGCCGACTCGATAATGACGCCGCAGGCCCCTGGCGCTCAGCGGGAGGTCGATCTGAACGACGGCCGCGTCCAGCAAGACGAAATCGCTACCTGATGGCCATTGATCAGGCATGATCCCATCAGTCCCAGCCTGGCCGCGCAGCAGACCGCGAAGGCGATAAACCCGATCCCCGATCAACTCCGCGCTCTGGAACTGGAAGACCTCCCAGTCCGTGTCCCCGAACCGGATGGCCGCCACATTGGCACCATTCAACACATCGGACTCAATTCTGGCTTGCAAGCCGCCACGCCGGACGCGCACGTCAAGGTTGGCCGGCATCCAGAGACCAGCCTCCGCGCGAGCGAGCGGCGTCAGCGTTTCACCCATTGTGGCGAGCTTCCGAACCGTCCGGTTCAGCGAGTAACCGTAGTCCTCAACAGCGGAATAGACCGCCATCCCTCCACCCGACCGTCCCGTCGCGGCGACGTGTGGCGCATGTGGGATCTCCTCACCCGTGATCAGCGGCAGGTCGAGGAACTCGGCGTAAACCGGCGCAGGCATGTCGATCGTCGGAAATCTTGAGGCGGTGTCCTGTTCGGGGCCCACAATGTAGGTGCCGCGCTCCACGCGAACGCCGATCAGGCGACGTGAACTTCCATCCTCGATCCTGTCGACGCGGTACAGACCCGATGCGGAATCACTCGAAGCCACGCGAAGGACATTACCCGGCTGCGCGGCGAGCATCGACGGTGGAAGCGCGAATTCAACGGTCTCGCGAGCTATCAGCCCCTCGCTCAACCATCGATCGGCTACACGCTGTGCTTCCGCTTCACGAAATACAATCGCGGTGGATGACTGAGACGTATTCGCCGGGCCCTCCGTCGTCGCCTCGGCGGCGCCAAGCTGATAGTCGGCGTCTGCCCTGACGAACCCAAGCGTGACCCTGCCGACAGCTTCGGAAGCGGGGGCCCGTGTCTGGGACAGGTGTGGCGAGTCAGGCTCGCACGCGAACCGCTCCGCGCTCACGCTCATCGCCATCTGGCCGTCGCGCGACACGAATACGATATCGTCGCCGTCGGCGTAGCCATCAAAGCCATAGGCAAGCATGAGTGGCTGAAGCGTCTGGCGGGGAGTTTCGACGCTATCGACGGTGTAGCCCGTCACTGCCCCGTACAACCTCGATTGGTCGACCACAGCCTCGTTCGCGACGATCTCGGTGACAACCTCCGCGACCGAGACGACGCAGGTCCGACCGTTCAACCAATGGCCAAACGGATAGTTCTGTCCGTCGGACCAGGTCGCCAGCCGCGCAGGGAAGTCCGGCCACGGACGCGCGTCCCATGCCCAGACATGAGCGTGATCGAGATCGACCATTGGTCCACCATAGATCTCGGATCGGGGATTGTTGGTCGTATCGGTCCAATGCCGGAAGGTCGCCTGCAGATAACGCTGCTGGATCAGGTCATCGCGAACGCCTTCGGAAAAATAGGGAAGGAAGCTCTCCGAAGACTTGGGATCCACGAAGACGTTCGGCTGATTGGTTCCGTTGTCAACAGCGGGACATCCGAGTTCGGTGAACCAGATCGGCTTCGAACGCGGTCGCCAATCCGTGGCATCGGCGGCCCGAACACCCCCAAGGCGGTCGTAATGCGGATTCGACCACCAGTTGGAGATATCTTTATAGCGATAGATCCAGTCCTCCCCGTGCTGCCCATCTCGGATCGCCGTCCGTCGCTGCGACTTCCTGGCTTCGGCGTCAGTGTAATACCAGTCGTATCCTTCGCCCCCGGCGACATTCGCGGCCAGATAGTCCAGATTGTAAATTGAGCCATGCGCAACGTCCGCGTGGTCCTCGCCCGCACGCCAGTCGGACAGAGGCATGTAATTGTCTATGCCGATGAAGTCGATTTCCGGATCCGACCAAAGCGGATCAAGATGAAACAGAACGTCTCCGGTACCGTCGGCGGGATGATGACCGAAGTACTCCGACCAATCCGCCGCGTAACCAATCTTGACAGGCGGCCCAAGCACCTTTCGCACCTCGCGCGCAAGATCACGGAGGGCCTCCACTGCCGGGTATGTGGCGGGGCCGGATCGTACATGCGTGAGGCCGCGCATCTCCGAGCCGATGCAAAAGGCCTCCACTCCGCCTGCCAGGGCGCAGAGATTCGCGTAGTGAAGAACAAATCTCCGATACGACCATTCTTCGGGACCGGCGTAGTCGACCCGGCGGTCGGAAACCGAGAAATGCTCCGCGCTCGCCGTACCGAAGAAGCGAGCGACTTCCTCGGTCGCCGCCAGACTCTTGTCCGGCGACTCTTCACGCCCCGGACTGATTGACAGTGTGATCCTGCCCCTCCAGGGAACAGTCGGCTGAGAACCAGCATCCGTCCACGGATCGGGGAGGCGATTGCCCTGAAGGATATCCATGAGAATGAACGGATAGAAGAGCACCCGCTTTCCGATCTCACGCAGATGCCGGATCGCCTGGATCACCGTCTCGTCCGCGGGGGTCCCTCCGAATATCGGGCGACCTTCGGTCCAACTGACGACCTTCGCGCGATCCCGGTCAACGCCGGAGACGTGCCACGGGATCGTGGCATCCTCGAGCGCCTGCTCCACGGCCGGGCACAGTTCGCAATGGGAGCATCTCAGGTCATCGCCAAACCAGGTCACGACCAGAGACACCGATTGCAGATTCGGCAGCTCCGCCACCATCTGTGTCGTTGATGCGACAAAGTCCGGCAAGCTCAGATCATTGTGAACATTGACAATTTCTACATCGCCCTTCCCGCGATCAAGGCTGACCACCTCCGTGGCCAGCGCGTACTCGCCGGTCCCCGGGATGAGTGCGACACCTGCGATCCTGTCGGCCGGATGCGCTGGAAGAAATTCTTCGTCTCCGTGCGGAGGGCGTCGGAAGACTTCGAAGTTGAGCTGCGGGATGCGGTTTCCGAAAGGCGTCAGATCCAGATCTTCGAAAACCGCGTAGGCCGTTCCTCGGTATGCCGGAGCGTTTCTCTCCCCTTCGACAGCGGCGATCAGAGGGTCGGCGACCTGTTCCTCGCTTCCAGGGTGAAGCCGCCAGTTGAGAGACGCCTGGTCGAGGACCTGGCCGTCCGCCCAGATGCGCCCGATCCGGATGATCGGCCCCTCGCAGAGCGCGATCGCGAAGCTCACGGTGTAGCTGTATTCGCGGACCTGCTGCCCGCCGCCTTTCCCGCCGACGTTCGATGTGTTGACCGTTTCGAGAAACTTGCTCGACCAGATCATCTGCCCTGCGATGCGGGCGCGTCCGAAGACGCGAGGAAGGACGGCGCCCTCGCTGCCGCCCATCACGTGGAAGCGATCGACCTTGCCCGTCTCCACGGCGTCGGAACCGACCCCCAGGATCTGCTGGTCGATGATCGACCCCAAGGCAGCCCCCGCCGCCTTGCCGAGCGCGGTGGTGGCAAGCCCGGCGATCGATCCCCCGATCGCTCCGCCGAGGGCGGCTCCAGCCGCCGCCAGAAACAACGTGGCCATCTGGCCTCCTCAGAACGGAATACGGAATGCGCCCGCGACGCGACGCAGCCAGGAGGGCGTGAGAGGCGATTCCACCACTCCGTGGCCCGAGTAGGCGTGAATAAGCGTAAGGTGGCCTTGATGCGCTCTCGCGAGGATACCGATGTGCTTCGCTACTCCCGCGTCGACCATCCGCAGCACGAGAACATCTCCCGGGATCGCATCGGCCGGATGGACCGGGATCAGGTGTCAACGGCGGAGCAAAACCAGGCCGTTGGGCGGCGCAAAAGTAGGCCACTTGGCGCCGCAAGCGGGGAACGGCGGGAGGGCGTAGCCCGACTAGAGTTTCCCGCTTGCGGC
>NZ_JBKQWU010000111.1:0-6386 GCF_047275745.1 Amaricoccus sp. W119
CGATGACGACCGAGGCATCGACCCGGCGCTGGCTCGCCGAGATGAGCGCGGTCGATGCGTCGTCGTCGAGCATGTTGACGAGCAGGACCCCGAAGCCGGCGCGCGTGAGCACGCGGGTCAGCCGCTCCAGCATCACGAGCTTGTGCGGGTTCTCGAAGTCGTCGAGCATCAGCGCCACGAGGTTCGAGCGGTCGGAGGCGAGCGAGGCCGCGAGCAGGTCGGGCACGTAGCCGAGCTGTTCCGCCGCTTCCATGACCTTGCGCCGGCTCTTCGCCGAGATCGACGCGTCCTTCTTGAAGGCGCGCGCCACCGTCCAGCGCGACACGCCCGCGAGCGCCGCCACCTCATCCGCCGTCACCGTCAGGAATTCCGAACCCTCATCGCTCATGATCGCGAGTCTAGCCGAAACGAAGGCGGGCGGAAAGCAGAATTGCTCGCGCGTGCATTCACGATTTGCTTACGCGTGCATATGAGCATTGCTCACGCGTGCATTATTGTCTTGCTCGCGCGTGCAAATTCGGGCATCACCATGTTCAACGCGAATCGCGAACACGTCCAAGGGAGGTTTCCGGATGCTCAAAGTCGCTCTTCTGGGTGCCGGCCGTATCGGCCAGGTCCATGCCCGCTCGATCGCCGCGGACGGGGACAGCCGTCTCGTCGCCGTCGCCGATGTGAATGCCGCGGCCGCCGAGACGCTCGCCGCCGCGAATGGCGCGGAAGCGCGGAGCATCGACGCGATCCTCGCCGATCCCGCGATCGACGCGGTGCTGATCGCGACCTCGACGGATACCCATGCCGATCTGATCGAACGCGCCACCGCCGCCGGCAAGGCGGTGCTCTGCGAGAAACCGGTCGACCTCTCGCTCGACCGCGCGCTCGCCTGCCTCGCCTCGGCCGAGGGCACCGGAAAGCCGGTGATGGTCGGTTTCAACCGCCGTTTCGATCCGAATTTCGCCGGGCTCAAGGCCGCCTTCGACGCCGGTGAGATCGGCAAGGGCGAACTGCTCTCCGTCACTTCCTTCGACCCGGCGCCGCCGCCGGTCTCCTACATCAAGGTCTCGGGCGGGCTCTTCCGCGACATGATGATCCACGATTTCGACATGGCCTGCTGGATCTTCGGCGGCGCGCCGGAGCGCGTGACCGCCGTCGGGACCTCGGTCGTCGATCCGGAGATCGGCGGGGCGGGCGATGTCGATACCGCCGTCGCCACGCTGACCTGGGCCGATGGCCGGGTCGCGGTGATCAAGAACAGCCGCCGCGCGGTCTATGGCTATGACCAGCGGGTCGAGCTTCTCGGCTCCGAGGGCCTTCTCGGCGCGAAGAACATGCTGGAAAGCACCGTCGAGAAGATCACGACGGCGGGAACGCTGTCGGCGAAGCCGGAGTATTTCTTCTTGGAGCGCTATGCCCGCGCCTATGCCGCCGAATGGCGGGCCTTCGTCGCGGCGGTCGAAGCCGGCTCGGCGATGCCGGTTCCGCTCGTCGAAGGCGTGGCCGCGCTCGCCTGCGCCGAAGCCGCGACGCTTTCCGCGAAGCGCGGCGAGACGGTCGCGATCGCCGAGGTGATGGCGCGTGAGGTGTCCCATGCGGCGTGAGACCGGCTGCTGCACCTGGATCTTCGGCGGCGAAGCCCTGCCGGAGATGGCCGAACGTATCGCCCGGGCGGGCCTCGAAGGCGTCGAGCTGCATGGTGACATCGATGGCATCGATCCGGCCGAGGCGGGACGGATCTTCGCGGAGAAGGGCCTCAAGATCTTCTCGATCACGCCCGGCGACGCCGATATCTCGCATCCCGACGCGGAGATCCGCGCGGCGGCGGTGGACTACTACCGCCGGTTGATGGACTGGGCCGTCGCGCTCGATCAGGGCGCGGGCGCGCCGCGCATCTCCTGCCACGGGCTCGTCACCCGGATCCGTCCCGTCTCGACCCAGGCCGAGGAGGACGCGCTGCTCGTCGAGAGCGTGCGGCGCATCTGCGGCTTCGCGGCGGAGAAGGGGCTGCCGGTCGTCTTCGAGATCCTGAACCGCTACGAGAGCCATCAGGTCCGGACCGTCGCCGAGGGGCTTCGCCTGCTCGAAGCGGTCGGCGCGGAGAATCTGAGCCTGCTGCCCGACGCCTATCACATGAATATCGAGGAGCCGAACCCCGCCGCGGCGCTGCGCGCGGGCGGAGGTGCGATCGGTCTCTACCACGCCGCCGATTCGAACCGGCAGGCGCTCGGCGAGGGTCACACCGATTTCGCGGCCCAGATCGCGGCGCTCGACGCCATCGGCTACGCGGGTCCGATCATCATCGAACCGGCGGCGCCGGGTCCCGATCCCTTCAACACGAACAAGGGGGAGGGCTTCCGCGACGTGCTGGGGGCCCAGCTCAGGACATCCGCCGAGGCGCTTCGCGCGCTCGGGAGTTGAAACCAAACGAACCCGGCGGGAACCACCGCCGGGACACCACAAGCCACAAACGGGAGGTCACAATGTCTTTCACCACGTTCTCGCGCGGCGCCGCCATGCGTCTCGGCCCGCGTCTCTGCACGGCGGCCCTGGGTCTCGGCCTGGCCGCGGGTTTCGCCACCGTTCCCGCCACGGGCGCGCAGGCGCAGATGATCGGCGTCACCATCGCCGAGTTCAACGACAACTTCCTCACCCTGCTCCGGAACGGCATGTCCGAATACGCCGCCGAGCACGGGGTCGAGCTCATCGTCGAGGATGCTCAGCGCGACATCGGCAAGCAGCTGAGCCAGATCCAGAACTTCGTCGCCTCGGGCGCGCAGGCGATCATCGTGAACGCGGTCGATACCGACGCCACGGTCGCGATGACCCAGGCGGCCGAGCAGGCCGGCGTGCCGCTCGTCTACGTGAACTACCAGCCGATCAACGTCGATACCCTGCCCGACAACCAGGCCTTCGTCGCCTCCGACGAACGCGAATCCGGCACGCTTCAGACCCAGGAAGTCTGCCGCCAGCTGCGCGAAGCGGGCAAGGAGGATGGCGCCGAGGTGCTCGTGCTGATGGGCGAGCTTTCGAGCTATTCCTCGCGCCAGCGGACCGAGGACATCCGCGAGGTGATCGCGACGCCCGAATGCTCCTTCATGACCATCACCGAGGAGCAGACCGCGAACTGGCAGCGCGCCCAGGCGCTCGACATCATGACGAACTGGCTCTCGGGCGGCATCGAATACGACGCGGTCATCGCCAACAACGACGAGATGGCGCTCGGCGCCATCCAGGCGATGCAGTCGGCCGGCGTCGCGATGGACGAGAAGGTCGTGGCCGGGATCGACGCGACGCAGGACGGCCTCGCCGCGATGTCCGCCGGCGCCCTGGATGTCACCGTCTACCAGGACGCGAAGGGCCAGGGCCAGGGCTCCATCGAGACGGCGCTGAAGCTGATCAACGGCGAGGAAGTGGAGCAGAAGGTCTACATCCCCTTCGAACTCGTCACGCCGGCCAACATGGACGACTACGCCGCCCGCAACTGAGGCGATTCTTCTGAAGAAGGGCGGGGGCCGGCGCGGCCCCCGTTTCCTTGTTATTGGCGGCGGTCAGGCGAAGGGATTCCGGATCGTCATCTGGCGGGCGATCGTGAACCCGTCGCTCATGTCCTCGGAGAACAGCGTCTCGCAGCCCGCGATCAGCCCGGCTGCGACGATCATCGCGTCATAGAGCGACAGCCGGTGCCGTTCGGCGAGAGCGAGGCCGAGTTCATGTGTCCGGAGCGTGAGCGGCTCGACCGTCACGAAGGCGCGGATCATCGCGAGGAACGACTCCGTCTCAACCCAGGACAGGCCCATCTTGCGACGTGCCACATTGGCAAGCTCGTTCAGCACCTGCACGCTCACCGTGCCGCCCTCCGCGAGCAGACCCTGCGCGATATCCGCCTTCGCCGTATCGGCCGAGGCGAGATAGGCGAGCACATTCGTGTCGAAGAACCGCGGACCCATGCCCGGCCTCACTCCCCGCCGGCGTCTGTCCTCCAAGCTTCCGCCCCCCGGGAGTTCGCCTCGTCTCGGTCGAAGCGGAAATCTGCGGGCAGGCGGCCGCGGAAGGCACGCAGCTCGGCGAGGATCGCTTCCGGATCGGGCTTGCGCCGGACCCCGAAGCGGCGCCCGGCCTCGACATGGATCTCGATCTCGTCGCCCTCGCGCAGGTTCAGCTCGTCGACGACCGCGGCGGGCAGGCGTACCGCGAGACTGTTGCCCCATTTCGATACAAGCATCACCGCCCCCTTGGATATACGCGAGACCAATGTATATCCTCTCGCTTCCCCGGACAAGCCCCGCGGGTGCTTGGCGGCGCTTCGGGGGGGAGCGGGACCCGCCGGTCCGCTGTTCAAGTTCCCGCGAATCTGGGCTACACCGGCGACGACGCGGCTCCGCGCCGGAGCGACACAGGAAAGACGAGAGCCAGATGCCAGCCTATCGTTCCAGAACGACCACCCACGGCCGCAACATGGCAGGCGCCCGCGGACTCTGGCGCGCGACCGGGGTCAAGGACGGCGATTTCGGCAAGCCGATCATCGCCGTGGTGAATTCCTTCACCCAGTTCGTGCCCGGCCACGTGCATCTGAAGGACCTCGGCCAGCTCGTCGCGCGCGAGATCGAGGCGGCCGGCGGCATCGCCAAGGAATTCAACACCATCGCGGTNGGTGAATTCCTTCACCCAGTTCGTGCCCGGCCACGTGCATCTGAAGGACCTCGGCCAGCTCGTCGCGCGCGAGATCGAGGCGGCCGGCGGCATCGCCAAGGAATTCAACACCATCGCGGTCGATGACGGCATCGCGATGGGGCATGACGGCATGCTCTATTCGCTGCCCTCGCGCGAGATCATCGCCGACAGTGTCGAATACATGGTCAACGCCCATTGCGCCGATGCGATGGTCTGCATCTCGAATTGCGACAAGATCACGCCCGGCATGCTGAACGCGGCGATGCGGCTCAACATCCCCGCGGTCTTCGTCTCCGGCGGGCCGATGGAAGCGGGCAAGGTGGTGCTGAAGGGCAAGACGGTCGCGCTCGATCTCGTCGATGCGATGGTCGCCGCCGCCGACGAGGCGGTCTCGGACGAGGATGTGAAGGTCATCGAACGCTCGGCCTGCCCGACCTGCGGCTCCTGCTCGGGCATGTTCACCGCGAATTCGATGAACTGCCTGACCGAAGCCCTCGGCCTGTCGCTGCCCGGCAACGGCTCGACACTCGCGACCCATGCCGACCGGAAGCGGCTCTTCGTCGAGGCGGGGCATCTCGCGGTCGATCTCGCGCGGCGCTACTACGAGGACGACGACGCGTCGGTGCTGCCGCGCAATGTCGCGAACAAGCGCGCCTTCGAGAATGCCATGTCGCTCGATATCGCGATGGGGGGCTCGACCAACACGGTGCTGCATATCCTCGCCGCGGCTTACGAGGGCGAAATCGACTTCACGCTGGATGACATCGACGCGCTCTCGCGCAAGGTGCCCTGTCTCTCCAAGGTCGCGCCCGCGAAGAGCGACGTGCATATGGAGGACGTCCACCGCGCCGGCGGCATCATGGCGATCCTCGGGCAACTCGACGCGGGCGGGCTGATCCACCGCGACACGCCGACCGTGCATACGCCGACGCTCGGCGAGGCGATCGACCGCTGGGACATCAGCCGTGCCGAGAGCCAGTCGGTGCGCGATTTCTACCGCGCGGCGCCCGGCGGCGTGCCGACGCAGGAGGCGTTCAGCCAGTCCGCGCGCTGGGACGAGCTCGATCTCGACCGCGAGACGGGCGTGATCCGCTCGGTCGAGCATCCGTTCTCCAAGGACGGCGGGCTCGCGGTGCTGACCGGCAACATCGCGCTCGACGGCTGCATCGTGAAGACGGCGGGCGTGGACGAGTCGATCCTGAAGTTCACCGGCCCCGCTGTGGTCTTCGAAAGCCAGGACGCGGCGGTCAAGGGCATCCTCGGCAAGGAGGTCGAGGCGGGGGACGTGGTGGTGATCCGCTACGAAGGGCCGAAGGGCGGTCCGGGGATGCAGGAGATGCTCTATCCGACGAGCTACCTGAAATCGCGCGGACTCGGGAAGGCCTGCGCGCTGGTGACCGACGGGCGGTTCTCAGGCGGTACCTCGGGACTTTCGATCGGCCATGCCTCGCCCGAGGCGGCGCAGGGCGGGGCGATCGGGCTGGTGCGCGATGGCGACCTGATAGAGATCGACATTCCGAACCGGACGATCAACCTCGCCGTGCCGGAAGACGAACTGGCGGCGCGGCGCGCGGAGCAGGACAGGCTCGGCTGGAAGCCCGCCGCGCCGCGCAAGCGCAATGTGACGACGGCGCTCCGGGCCTACGCGGCCTTCGCCGCCTCCGCCGACAAGGGCGCGGTCCGCATCCTGCCCGACTGACGGCCGGACCCTGGGTCGGGAC
>NZ_JBKQWU010000112.1:0-6145 GCF_047275745.1 Amaricoccus sp. W119
AGCTGAAGCGGCTCTTGGCGGACGCGATGCTCGACAACACCGTTCTGAAGGATCTTCTGGGAAAGCGCTGACGACGCCGAAAGAGCGACGGGCGGCGGCGCTGAAGGCGATGCGGAACCATGACATCTCGCAACGCCATGCCTGCCGCATCGTCGGCGTCGATCCCAAAACCGTCCGGCGCGTCCGTCCGCCGGACAACACGGATGTTCGTGAGGCGATGAGGGAGATCGCCGGAAAGCGGCGTCGGTTCGGTTATCGCCGGATCGGCATCCTGCTGGAGCGCGAGGGACACGTGATGAACCATAAGAAGCTCTACCGGCTCTATCGTGAGGAGGGCCTGGCGGTGAAGCGGCGAAGGGGCCGCAAGCGCGCGCGGGGCTCCCGGGCGCCGATGCCGACCGCCCTGCGCCCGAATGAGAGATGGTCGCTGGACTTTCTCTCGGACACGTTCGGCGCGTCGCGCCGGTTCCGCATTCTCGCGGTCAACGACGACTGCTGCCGGGAAAGTCTCGGCCTCGTCGCCGACACCAGCANCTCTCGGACACGTTCGGCGCGTCGCGCCGGTTCCGCATTCTCGCGGTCAACGACGACTGCTGCCGGGAAAGTCTCGGCCTCGTCGCCGACACCAGCATCTCCGGCGCCCGCGTCGCGCGGGAGTTGGACGCTCTTGTCCGCGTTTACGGCAAGCCGAAAAGCATCGTCAGCGACAACGGGACCGAGTTCACCAGCCGGGCCATCCTCAAATGGGCCGACAAGAACGGCGTCGATTGGCATTACATCGATCCAGGCAAGCCCCAGCAGAACGCCTTCATCGAGTCGTTCAACGGCAGCCTCCGGGACGAGTTGTTGAACGAGGAGTTGTTCGACGGCCTGGATGACGCGCGGCGCAAGCTGGCGATCTGGCGCTACGACTACAACAACGTCAGGCCGCATTCGGCGCTGAACAACCAGACTCCGGCAACCGCGCGCCGGACGCTTGAGCTGGCTGAAGGCTCCGCGCCCGGCGCGCTTGCGAAATCCGGCGAAGACCAATACCGAAATCCAACCTGCGGACTCGCGTTATGAGCGAGGGACCACCGGGGGGCAGGTCACCCCCGATCGGCGCGGAAAAGGGACCCCTGTGGCGATAAGGTGAGCAGGCCCGTGGCGGCGTAGCTTTTCAGCTGGCGCAGCCGACGCGGGCGTGCGTTTCGCGGGCATTCAGGTTCGGGTTTTAATCCCTTCGCCGGCGGGAAGCCGGCCGGGGCCCCCCGCGACGTGCTGACCGGCTTTCTCGGCGCGGACGACGCCGCGCATGGCCGGCCGGTCGGCGTCGCGATCGACCGGACCGGCGCCCTGCTCGTCGCCGACGACGTCGGCGGCCGTGTCTGGCGGGTTACGCGAAAGCGTCGGTGAACGCGCCGCGACAGCTCCGGCAAGGGAAGACGGCGCCGGCGTGAGTCCCCGATCCACGACTGGCACTCATGGCGTGCCTCGCGGCGCGGCGATTTCCGCTGAAGCCAAGACCCCACGATGCCGCCGGCGCCGAACCAGCGCACCTCGACCGAGATCGGTATGCCATCCTCCTTAACCGGGCCTCACGCCTGCTCCCGGTCCCACACCCGCTCATGCGCGCGCAGGACCGCGGCCTCCGGCTCCTTCGCGGCCTCGAAGACGAAGGCGTCCTTCTCGACGCCGGCGGCGTCGAGCAGCCCTCCCGCCTCCTTCGTCGCCACGATCGCCTTGAGATGCGCGAAGGCGTCGGCGACGAAATCCCGCGCCGCCGGCACGCGGTCGAGCGACGCGTCGGCGGCCAGGATCGCCACGGCGTCGAAGAGCACCGAAGGCATGCCCTCGAGCTGGCCGTCGACCTCGATCCGCTCGCCCGAGGCGAGCAACACGCCGCCGCGCCTCGGCGCGACGAGCTTCACGGTGACACCCGCCTTCTTCGCCGCCGCCCGGAGCTTCTTCAGCGCCTCGCCATCCGCGCCGTCGGTCAGCAGGACGCCGACCGTCCGGCCCTTCGGCTCCTGCGTCGCGGTCAGATGCATCGAGAGCGCGTCGGAGGCCGGCATGTCGATCGGCGCCTTCGCGGGCTCGAGCGCCTCGGGCAGGTCGACGCCGACCCCGTCGGCGATCGCCTTCGCCATGTCCTCGTCGACGTTGCGCAGGCTCGCGAGCGCGCGTAGCCGGACATGCGGCAGGTCGACCTTCGAGAGTTCGAAGGTGATCGCCTTGACGATATGCGCCTGCTCGGGCGCGGTCTGGCTGCGGTAGAACAGGCGCGCCTGGCTGTAGTGGTCGGCGAAGGTCTCGCTTCGCGCGCGGAGCTTGCCCTCGGTCGGGACGGGATGGGTGCGGAACGCGTGCTCCGCCGGACGCGGCCCGGGATCCTCGCCCGCCTCGGCCAGGCTGTTCGGCTCGTAGTTGGCGCGGCCGGTCGGGACATGGGTCTGCATCAGTCCGTCGCGCTGGAAGTTCTGCATCGGGCATTTGGGCGCGTTGACCGGGATCTGGTGGAAATTGGTCGTGCCGAGCCGCGACTTCTGCGTGTCGAGATAGCTGAAGAGCCGCCCCTGCAGCAGCGGATCCTCGGAGAAATCGATCCCCGGGATCACGTTCGAGGGCAGGAAGGCGACCTGCTCGGTCTCGGCGAAGAAATTGTCGACCCAGCGGTCGAGCACCAGTCGCCCGACGACGCGGAGCGGCACGTCCTCCTCCGGGATGATCTTGGTCGCGTCGAGCACGTCATAGGGCTGCGACGCGGCGAAATCCTCGTCGAAGACCTGCAGCCCGAGCTCCCATTCCGGGAAGTCGCCCGCCGTGATCGCCTCCCAGAGATCGCGGCGGTGATAGTCGGGATCGGCGCCGGAGATCTTCACGGCCTCGTCCCAGGTGGTGGACTGGCAGCGCAGCTTCGCGCGCCAGTGGAACTTGACGAAGACCGCCTTCCCCTTCGCGTTCACGAGCCGGAAGGTGTGGACGCCGAACCCGTCCATCATCCGGAGGCTGCGCGGGATCGCGCGGTCCGACATCGCCCACAGGATCATGTGGGTCGACTCCGGCATCAGCGAGACGAAATCCCAGAAGGTGTCATGCGCGCTCGCCGCCTGCGGGAAGCCCCGGTCGGCCTCCGGCTTCACCGAATGGACGAGGTCGGGGAACTTCATCGCATCCTGGATGAAGAAGACGGGGATGTTGTTGCCGACGAGATCCCAGTTGCCGTCCTCGGTGTAGAACTTCACCGCGAAACCGCGCACGTCGCGCGGCGTGTCCTTCGAGCCCTTGCTGCCCGCGACGGTCGAGAACCGGACGAAGACCGGCACCTTGCCGCCCTTCTTCTGGAACGGCTGCGCCATGGTGAGATCCGGGATCGGGTCCGTGCATTCGAAGTAACCGTGCGCGCCGGTGCCGCGGGCATGGACGATGCGCTCCGGGATGCGCTCGTGGTCGAAGTGGAAGATCTTCTCGCGCAGCACGAAATCCTCGAGCAGCGTCGGCCCGCGCGCCCCGGCCTTGAGGCTGTTCTGGTTGTCGGAGATCGGCACGCCATGGTTGGTCGTGAGCGGCGCGCCGCCCCGCTGCTGGGTCTCCCCGCCTTCGCCGCGTTCCGTGATGATCGTCTGGTCGTTCTCCGCTCGGGGCATGGCGCGTCTCCTGGCTTTGTCCTCACGGGTTCAATCCGTCGTCGCGCGCCCGGTTCCGCCGGGCTCGCGAGGGTCATCCGCCCGGAACGTCGGGCCAGCTCGCAGGTTCACTTCCCGACACCCTCAAGCCGACATGGAGACGACACTTGGCACAGGACCCGACGACGGCCTACGACAGGCCTCCCCAGCCTCCGCAACAGCAGGACATCCCGGGTGAGACGAAGAAGATGTCGCCGTCGCCCGACCACGGCGAGACGAGCTACGTCGGGCACGGCCGCCTGACCGGCCGCGCCGCGATCATCACGGGTGGCGATTCCGGGATCGGCCGCGCCGTCGCCATCGCCTTCGCCCGGGAGGGCGCCGACGTGGTCATCTCCTACGCCAGTGAGGAGGAGGATGCCCGGGAGACNGGAGGGCGCCGACGTGGTCATCTCCTACGCCAGTGAGGAGGAGGATGCCCGGGAGACCGCGCGATGGGTCGAGGACGCCGGGCGCGCCGCCATCCTGATCCCGGGCGACATCGGCGAGGAAGAGCATTGCCGCGTCATCATCGAGGAGGCGGTCCGCGTCTTCGGTCGGATCGACATCCTGGTCAACAACGCCGCCCATCAGGCGTCGATCGAGGAAATCGAGGACATAAGCTCGGAGGAATGGCACCGAACGACGCGGACGAACCTTGATGCGATGTTCTACCTCTGCAAGACGGCCGTCCCTTTGATGAAGCCAGGCGCCGCCATCATCAACACCTCTTCGATCCAGTCCAAATCACCCTCGCCCGAGCTTCTCGCCTATGCCACGACCAAGGGTGCCATCTCCAACTTCACCGCCGGTCTGGCCGAAATGCTGGCGAAGCGCGGGATCCGGGTGAACGCCGTCGCTCCGGGGCCGATCTGGACGCCGCTCATCCCGGCGACGCTGCCGGAGGAGAAGGTCGAGGAGTTCGGCGCCAACACACCGCTCGGGCGCGTCGGCCAGCCGGCCGAGCTCGCCCCCACCTTCGTTCTGCTTGCCTCCGACGAGGCGAGTTACATCACCGGCGCCGTCGTGCCCGTCACCGGAGGTCGGCCGATGCTTTAGCCTATGTTATGGCGAGACCTACGCGCACGGGTGATGGTGGCAGCCCAGACGCGCGGCAAGCCGCTTCGATCGGCCCCTCCAAGGCGCGCTCGACGTCCGCTCAACGACCTCACCAGCCCCAAGGGAGGCGAAACGACGCATGCCAGCCCCTTCGCGCGCGTTCCTCGCCGTCCTGGCCCTTACGGCCTCTGGCGTTTCCGCCCCGGCGTTTACCAGTTCTACCGTCGCCGAGATGGCTGCGGTGAAGGCGTGCTCGATGGCGCGGGGCAGTGGCGACTATTTCGTGTTGGAGGGATGGGTCTTCACGTCCGAGGAGCTCCGTCGACTTTGGATCACCACGCCCGGCGAGCCATCCGCGCTTCTTCTCGCCGCGCCACCGGAAGACTAAGCGTCGGCGATATATCTGGGACTTACGTGCGCGCCGCTTTTTTCGGCAAGCTGTTCTCAACAGGAAAGGACTCTCCTTGCAGCTCACCATCGAGGCAGATCTCGACTACGCCCTTCCTGCTTCGGCCACGGTCCCGTTGCAGCTCGAAGCCGCCAACACGCCGGACCAGAGAGTGCTGGAGAGCTCGCTGGAAATCCCTGATCTGCCGGCGCCGCATTGGGTGCCAGCCTGCGGTGGGGTCGGACGGCGCGCATGGGTTGAAGCGGTCGATACGCTGAAATGCCGCTATCGAGCGACGGTGGAGCTTCATCGGCCAACCTCCGACATGAGGAAAGCCCCCTTCGTTCCGTTCGCCCAATTGCCAGCCGACGCGATCGCCTACCTGATGGCATCGCGCTACTGTCAGTCTGATATGTTCGAGCAGTTCGTGACATCGGAGTTCGGGCACTATGCTGGTGGAGAGAAGATCGCGGCGATACGAGATTGGATTGAGTTGAGCTTCAGTTACGTCAGGGGCTCAAGCGACGAGACTACGACCGCGATCGACACATTTGTTACGCGGCAGGGCGTATGCCGAGATTATGCCCACGTCCTGATCTCGCTGGCCCGCGCCGCCCACATTCCCGCGCGTGCGGTCGCAGTCTACGCGCCGGATGTGAGCCCGCCGGACTTCCACGCAGTCGCCGAGGTCTACGTGGGAGACGCTTGGCATCTCGTCGATGCGACCGGAATGCGTCAGCCGGACACCCTCGCAAAAATTGTCGTTGGCCACGACGCGGCCGATATCGACTTTATGACGACCTATGGCCCCGCTGGACAGAAATCCTCGTTGAACGAACAAAGCGTCCGCGTGGCGCGGCGATGATCCTCGCAGGATTTGCCTCGGAAGCAGAACGGCCCCCCGGGATGCGGATTCCGCTTTAGACCCTGCTGAAACAGCGATCGTGTCCCGCGGGGTGGTGTAGCTGAGGCGGTCATCGGGTTTCTCGGTAGGGTCGGGTCGCAACCGCCAACCTGAACCGAGGCATGCCCCCGATGACCAAGCCTATGATGG
>NZ_JBKQWU010000113.1:0-6017 GCF_047275745.1 Amaricoccus sp. W119
CCCCGACGTCCCAGTCGGCGTCGCCTGGGACCCAGGCGAAGGCGTCGGTCTTGATGGTGATGAGGGTGGTGCGGTCGTTGGCCTGGGCCCAGGCCATGGCTTCCTCGAGGTCGGCGAGGCTCTCGCAGGCCCGCGCGAGCGCGCCCATCGATTCGGCGTGTTTGACGAAGTCGACCGGGAAGGGGTCGATGACCCTGCAGTCGCGGAGCAGGTTGTTGAAGCCCGGCGTGCCCTTGGCGTTCTGCAGGCGGTTGATGACGCCGTAGCCGCCGTTGTCGCAGACGATCAGGATGAACTTGTGCCCGGAGAGCACCGAGGAATAGACGTCGGAATTCATCATCATGTAGGTGCCGTCGCCGATCATGACGATGGGCGTGGTGCCGGGCCGCGCCATCGCATAGCCCCAGCCGGCGGCGATCTCGTAGCCCATGCAGGAGAAGCCGAATTCGCAGTCGAAGGTGCCCGGTGACTTCACGCGCCAGCCCTTGACGAGTTCGCCCGGCAGGCCGCCGGCGGCGGTGATGACCGGATCGGTGGGCTCGGCGGTCCTGTGAACGGCGGCGATGACCTGGGCGTAGGTCGGGAGCTCGGCGTTGGTCGGCTTCTGGTAATCGTCGACCAGCGCGTCCCATTCGCCCATCAGATCGCGGGATTTCGCGGTCCAGCCCTCCGGCGCCGTCCAGTCGCCGAGCGCGGCGTCCATCTCGGTGACGGTGGCGAGCGCGTCGCCGACCACGGCGAGCGAGCGGTGCTTGGTGGCGTCCCAACGCGCGGCGTTGACGCCGATGATCTTCGCGTCGTGATTGAAGACGGTCCAGGAGCCGGTGGTGAAGTCCATGAGCCGGGTGCCGATGGCGAGCACGACATCGGCCTCGGCGGCGAGCGCGTTGGCGGAGGTCGAGCCGAGGATGCCGATCGGGCCGACATGGGCGGCGTGGTCATGCGCGACCGCGCCCTTGCCGGCGATGGTCTCGGACATCGGGATGCCGCGGTCGAGCGCGAATTTCGCCACCGCCTCCTCGGCCAGCGAATAGCGCACGCCGCCGCCGGAGATGATGAGCGGCTTCTTGGCCGATTTCAGGAGTTCCACCGCCTCGGCGAGCTTGCCGGTATCCGGGCGCGGGCGGGGGATGGTCCAGAGCGTCGGCTCGAAGAAGGCTTCCGGATAGTCGTAGGCGACTTCCTGGGTGTCCTGGCAGAGCGAGAGGAAGGCCGGGCCGCAGTCGGCCGGGTCGAGCATCGCCGCGATCGCCTGCGGCAGCGATCCGATGATCTGCTCCGGCAGCGTGATCCGGTCCCAGTAGCGCGTCACCGGCCGGAAGGCGTCGTTCACGGTGACGGTCGGATTTCCGTAATGCTCGACCTGCTGCATCACCGGGTCGGGGCGGCGGTTGGCGAAAGTGTCGCCGGCGATGAGCAGCACGGGGAGGCGGTTGGCATGGGCGAGGCCGGCGGCGGTCACCATGTTGGTGGCACCCGGGCCGATCGAGGAGGTGGCGACCATGAGCTGGCGGCGGCGCTTCGCCTTGGCGAAGCCAATCGCGGCGAGCGCCATCGACTGCTCGTTCTGGCCGCGCCAGGTCGGAAGCTCGTCCTTCACCGCCTCGAGCGCCTCGGAGAGGCAGGTGACATTGCCATGGCCGAAGATGGCGAAGACGCCGGCGAAGAGCGGCACGCGCTCGCCGTCGACCTCGGTGAACTGGTTGCAGAGATAGCGCACCAGCGCCTGCGACATGGTCAGGCGGAGAGTTGACCGACTCATTTCTTTCCTCCCAGTGTTGACGCGCCCTCTCTACGGAATGAGCATTGACAAATCAAGAGCAATGCAACAAACATTGCGAAATTCCAACGGGAGGAAGATCGATGGTTCGAATCGCCGTCCTCGGCTGCGGCCGGATCGGCCGGATGCACGCGGCCAATATCGCCGCGCATCCGCGGGCTGAACTCGCGGGCGTGTTCGACGTGCATCGCCCGGCCGCCGAGGAGGTCGCCGCGAGCCTCGGGGCGCGGCTTTTCGACTCGGCCGAGGCGGTTCTCGCCGCCGGGGATGTCGACGCGGTGCTGATCGCCACCTCGACGCCGACGCACGCGGATCTGCTGGAAGCCGCCGTCGCGGCGGGCAAGCCCGCGCTCTGCGAGAAGCCGATCGACCTCAGCCTGGCCCGCGTCACCGAATGCGCCGCGCGCATCAGGGGGACCTCGGTGCCGATCATGCTCGGCTTCGTGCGCCGCTTCGATCCCGGCCACCGCGCGGTGGCGTCGGCGGTCCGCGACGGGCGGATCGGCGCGTTGCATCAGGTGGCGATCACCTCGCGCGATCCCGGCCTGGCACCGGTCGGCTATCTGCGGGAATCGGGCGGGATCTTCCGCGACATGACGATCCATGATTTCGACATGGCCCGTTTCGTGCTCGGCGAGGAGGTCGAGAGCGTGACCGCCACCGGCGCGCGGCTGGTCGATCCGGCGATGATGGACGAGCTCGGCGATTTCGACACCGTGACCGTGCTGCTCACCACCGCGAGCGGCAAGCAATGCGTGATCACCAATTCGCGCCGCGCCAGCTATGGCTACGACCAGCGGGTCGAAGCCTTCGGCGGCGAGGGCATGGCGGTGTCGGAGAATGTCCGGGCCAACAACGCGGTGCTCTTCCGCGAGGATTTCACCGGGCAGGGCGCGCCCCTGATGAATTTCTTCATCGACCGCTACCAGGCGGCCTTCGCCGCCGAGATCTCGGCCTTCGTCGACGCGGTCGAGAGCGGGAGCCAGCCGGAGGTCGGTTTCGAGGACGGGCGCCTCGCGCTGGTCCTCGCCGAGGCGGCGCTCAGGTCGGCCACGGAAGGCCGGGCGGTCAGGGTCAGCGAGATCGGGTGACGTGATGTATCGGAATTTCGGATTGTTTCTGGGCGGAAGCTGGAGCGGCGCCGCCGGTGGGGAAACCGCCCCGGTCGTGAGCCCGGTGAGCGAGAAGCCGCTCGGCGAGGTGCCGGTGGCCGGCGCCGCCGATACCGAGGCGGCGATCGCCGCCGCCGAGGGCGGGCTCAAAGCCTGGCGGGCGAAATCGGCCTTCGAGCGCGCCGACGCGCTGCATGCGATCGCCGACGAGATGCTGCGCCGCGCCGAGGAGGGCGCGCGGATGATCGCGACCGAGACCGGCAAGCCGATCGCCCAGGCCGGCCGCGAATGGGCGCTCTCGATCGACCAGTTCCGCTGGTACGCCGAGGAAGCCCGCCGGATCTACGGCCGGATCGTCGAATCCCGTGTCCCCGGCGGACGCTTCGAGGTGACGCGCGAGCCGATCGGCATCGTCGCGGCCTTCACCGCCTGGAACTTCCCGGCCGCGCTCGTCGCGCGCAAGGTCGCCCCCGCGCTCGCCGCCGGCTGTTCGGTGATCGTGCGCCCGTCGAGCCAGACGCCGGGCACGGCGATGGTGATGGTCGACTGCTGCCGCGCCGGGAACCTGCCCGAAGGGGTGGTGAACCTCGTCACCGGCCCGACCTCGGCCACCTACGCGCCGATCATGGCCTCGCCCCTGGTGCGCAAGGTCTCGCTCACCGGCTCGACCCGGGTCGGACAGCAGATGATCCGCGACGCCGCCGACACGATGAAGAAGGTGACGATGGAACTCGGCGGCAACGCGCCGCTGATCGTCCATGACGACGCCGATCTTCAGGCCGCGCTCGATGTCTCGGTGCCGACCAAATTCGCCAACGCGGGCCAGGTCTGCGTCACCTGCGACCGGCTCTTCGTGCACGAGAGCCTGCATGACGCCTTCCTCGAAGGTTTCGCGGAACGCGCCAGGGCGCTCAAACTCGGCGACGGGCTCGATCCGGCGACGCGGATGGGGCCGGTCATCAACGGCGGCCGCCGCGCGGAGCTCGAGGGTGTGATCGCCGAGGCGGTGAAGGCGGGGGCGCGCGTCGTCGCCGGCGGCGGCCGGGCCTCGGCCTTCAACGCCGGCTTCTTCCTCGAGCCGACCGTGCTCGCCGATGTGACCGACGAGATGAAGGTCTTCGCCGAGGAGAATTTCGGCCCGATCGCGGCGATCACGCGCTTCCGCGACGAGGACGAGGTGCTCGCCCGCGCCAATGCCGGCGAGATGGGCCTCGCCGCCTATGCCTTCACCCGCGATCCGGCCCGCGCCCGGCGCACCGTCGCGGGGCTCAGGGCGGGCATGGTCGGCATCAACAGTTTCGCGCTCGCCGCCGCCGAGGCGCCCTTCGGCGGCACGCGCTATTCCGGCATGGGCCGCGAGGGCGGCGCCGAGGGGATCACCGATTACCTCGACACCAAGCTCGCCCAGGTCGTGTTCTGAGGAGGCCCGGAGATGATCAGGAACAAGCTCAAGGCGCTCTGGGCCGAGGGCCGGCCGGCGATGAACGGCTGGCTCTCGATCGGCAATGCCTTCACCGCCGAGATCATGGCGGCGCAGGGCTATGACAGCGTGACGATCGACGCCCAGCACGGCGCGCTCGACTATGCCGCCGCGCTCCCGATGCTGCAGGCGATGCGCGCGAGCGGCGTGGTGCCGATGGTGCGCGTGCCCTGGTGCGAGCCCGGCATCATCATGAAGATGCTCGACGCCGGCGCCTACGGGATCATCTGCCCGATGATCAACACGCCCGAACAGGCGGCGGATTTCGTGAGCTACATGCGCTATCCGCCGAAGGGCCAGCGCAGCTTCGGCCCGACGCGGGCGAATTTCTCCGCCGGGGCGAATTACGCGGCCGAGGCCAACGACGAGATCCTCGCCTTCGCGATGATCGAGACCCGGCAGGCGATGGACAATCTCGACGCGATCGCCGCGACCCCGGGGCTCGACGGGCTCTACATCGGCCCGGCCGATCTGACCTTCAGCCTCGAGGGCGGCCGGCTCGCCCCCGCCTTCGACCGCGAGGAGCCGGAGATGGTCGAAGCGATCAAGGCCATCCTCGCCGCCTGCCGGAAGAACGGCATCCGCGCGGCGCTGCATTGCGGCGGTGCCGATTACGCGGCGAAGGCGGTCGGCTGGGGCTTCGACATGACCACGGTCGGCGGCGACTCGCGCCTGCTCGCCGCCGCCGCCAGCGCCAGCGTCGCGCGGTTCCGCGAACTGACCGGCGGGAGCGCCGGGAAACCGGAGACCGCCAGCTCGAAGGGAGGCTACTGATGCCCCATCCGATGCCCCATGTTCTCGTCGCCGGAAAGCTGCATCCGAGCGGGATCGAGCTCCTGCGGGCCCGCCCGGATCTCAGCTTCGACTATGTCGAGGAGGTCTCCGAGCCGAGCTGCGCGGCGCTCATCGACAGGGCCGACGCGCTCGTCATCCGCACCCAGCCGCTCTCGGCCGCGACGGTGGCGAAGGCCGGACGGCTCCGGATCGTCTCGCGCCACGGCGTCGGCTACGATTCGGTCGATCTCGCCGCGCTCAACGCGCGCGGCATCGCGCTCGCGGTGGTGGGCGACGTCAATTCGATCTCGGTCGCCGAACAGGCGATGATGCTCCTGCTCGCGGCGGCGAAACGCGCGGTCCGCGCCGACCGGGCGGTGCGCTCCGGCGGCTGGACCTGGCGCAACGGGCTCGAGCCGGGCGAGCTTTGGGGCAAGCGGCTCCTCATCATCGGCTTCGGCCGCGCCGGGCGGCATCTCGCGCGCATGGCGCGGGGCTTCGGCATGGAGATCCGCGCCCATGACCCGTTCCTCGCCGCCCGGGGCTGGCCCGAGGATCAGGAGGGGGGACAAGTGGCGCCGGCGGGTCTCGCCGAGGGCCTCGCCTGGGCCGATTTCGTCTCCGTCCACGCCCCCAGGACCGACCGCCCGGTGATCGGCGCCCCGGAACTCGCGGCGATGAAACCCTCCGCGATCCTCGTCAACACCGCCCGCGGCGGCGTCGTCGACGAACCCGCCCTCATCGCCGCCCTCGCCGGGAACCGCCTCGCCGGCGCCGGCCTCGACGTCTTCGACGCCGAACCCCCCGCCCCCGAAAACCCCCTCCTCGCCATGGACAACGTCATCCTCTCCCCCCACGTCGCAGGCCTCAC
>NZ_JBKQWU010000114.1:0-6015 GCF_047275745.1 Amaricoccus sp. W119
GTGTCTTGGCTATCGAACCCCGGCCGAGGTCTTCAAAGCCAACGTCATCGGCCACGGCTACAGGACGGAGAACCTGTCGCTTCGTCCGAAGTCGCATCTCGGCTAGCGCGTCCAGCCGATCTGCCTGATCAGTTTTCCGCTCCTGTCGAATTCCCAGACCTCTGCCCGCGCCTCCGCCACCAGCCACAACGTGCTGGCCACGAGCGCGACGGCCGTTCCGATCCCCGAAAGCCCCTCGAGTGTCATGACGAATACCACCTGGCGAGGCCGAGCCCCGCGCAGAATATCGCCGGTGCGACGAGCCATCCGACATCGCCGCGAAGATCCGCGTCCAGACACCTTTGCGGCTCCATCGGCTGAAACGCCGAAAGACGCTGTTCCAGGGGCCGAATGCATCGGGGAGATCGCGCCACGGCACACCAGTGCGCACCAGCCACAGGACGGCTTCAACGAAAAGGCGGTTGTCGCGACCGCTGCTTCCTCGCGTCCGTTCGTCGCCGATGAGGGATCGCGCGGCTACCGGACACCAAGGTCTCGCGCGTGCCCGAGCTGCTTCCGTGGAACTGGAAGCCCATCACGGCCGCTCCGCGCAAGGCAGCGTGACCGTGGTCCAGGCCGGATGCTTATGATCAGATTGAAGGCGAACGACTTCCAGCGTTCCATCGGGGCCTGATCAGCCTCGGCGGATCCGGGCGGACGGACCGGTGTAGGGTATGGCCCAATCAGCCGTAGTGAAGAATGGTCCCGTCTTCCCGAGCCCCGACCGCAGGATGCGGGATGATGGTGCAGCCGATCACCGGCGACCGTATGTGAGCTTGAGCGCGTAGGTCCTCTACACGCGCTTTACGAGGGGCGGGACCCGAGATCTGAAAACGTCAGGAAGGAGAAACCGATGACCTGACGAATCCTTGCTTAATGCGATCCTCCTCATGTGAGCCGTATGTGAAGCGGCAGAAAAATGATGCCGCCGACGCGGAAACGATCGCCGAGGCCGCCTCGCGGCCGACCATGCGCTTCGTCGCGCTGAAAACCTCCGATCAGCAGGCAGCCGGCATGACCTTCCGGGTGCGTGACACGCTGGTGCGCCAGCGTACCCAGCTCGTGAACGCCCTGCGCGGCCATCTCGCCGAGTTCGGTGAGAGCGGCGGTGCAAAAACCGGCCACGGTAGCGGCGGGATAGTCCGGCCGCGGGCGGAGTAAAATCCGGCCACCTATTTCCCTTCTGCATTGAACGCAGGAGGGACAGGGGATCTACACCGTGGAACTTTATCTGAAGGTTCGCCTGGCCGTCTCGGAAGGGATGAGCCGGCGTC
The DNA here is from genome assembly GCF_047275745.1 of Amaricoccus sp. W119. Lineage (NCBI taxonomy): Bacteria > Pseudomonadati > Pseudomonadota > Alphaproteobacteria > Rhodobacterales > Paracoccaceae > Amaricoccus > Amaricoccus sp. W119. The sequence goes on from NZ_JBKQWU010000114.1 coordinate 1,314, forward strand.
AGGCAGCGAAGCATTTCAACATATCGCGCGACAGCGTTGCCAAGATGCTGTCGTATTCGACTCCTCCCGGCTATCAGCGCCGGTCACCGATCCGACGTCCGAAGCTGGATGCATTTGTTTNGTGCCCGACATCGGCGCGGTCGGAGCCGCGGCGATCGCCGCCTTCGCGCCGTCGATGGAGAGTTTCCGCGCCGGGCGCGACTTCGCCGCCTGGGTCGGGCTGACGCCGAAGCAGCACTCGACCGGAGGCAAGACCCGGCTCGGTCGGACGTCGAAGATGGGCCAGCGCGACATCCGGCACCTGCTCATCATCGGCGCCTCGGCGGTGATCCGATGGGCTTCACGCCGGGGCGCACCGGCCGGCTCCTGGCTCGAGCGCATGTTGACGCGCAAGCCGCGCATGCTCGTCATGGTTGCGCTGGCGAACAAGATGGCGCGCATCGTCTGGGCGAGGACAGTGCGCGGTGAGAACTATCGAGATCCCGTCGCGGCCACCTGAGCGCGGTCGCGGCGGGTACGCCGGGGGATGTGAGCTGGTCCAGGAAAGGTAAGGGACGACGGTCATCGAGACAGGATCGCGGGAACCTGGAGAATCCCCAGCGCCCCAGAGCACGCCTTAACGTTAGGGCCGCGATCCGCGCATCACCATACGGGCCCGCAGCGTGTATGACAGCCGCGTAACGAGGCCGAACGCACGACCGCGCCAGATCATCGTCCATTGCTGCTCCAAAAAGCGGCTTGCATCCAAGGGGACATCCACGCACGGGAATTTTGGAACTCAGCGACCAAGTCACCCTACTCGGCCGGGACCGGGTCGAACCCGGTCGAACCGGACGGGGACGGCGTCTCCGACGTCGGGCGCTGCGTCTGGACGACGATGGCGCTGCGGTCGACGGAAGCGCGCTCGGCCCTGATGCGCTCGATCAGCCCCTCGGCACGCTCGATTGAGCCGAGCAGGGCGACGAGCGCGCCCTTCTCGCCGGCGGCGACGTCGCGGCTCTGAAGTGCCTTCCAGCGCAGTTCCTCGACGCCCGGTACCACGCTGTGGCCCGCGGGCATGCGCGGCTGCACCGCCGGATGGAACAGGACGGTGTTCATCGCCTGGTCCAGCCGCTCGAGGCCGAGGTTCAGCACCTCGCGCGCGGCGTCCGAGAACGGCTCGCGCTTCACCCGGCGCGCGATCTGGTAGAGCGACTCCGACAGCGCCGAGGTGAAGTCGACCTCCTCGATCAGGGAGGCAACGAGGTCGAGCTGGTCGCGCGACAGGCCTTCCTGGAACAGCTGGGCCGAGTAGGAGCGGATTTCGCGCCCGAGCACGTCGGTGGCGGCGTGGTGCTCGACCGGATCCTTGGGCGCGTTCTTCTTGTCGCGGGCGATGTCGAGGAACACCGCGCCGGCCTGGAGCTGGCGGTTCGCTTCCTGGCTCACCGCAGGCAGCGCGGTGTTGAAGTCGGCGATCAGCTTGCGGTCGAGGAAGCGCGGAACCGAGTAGTCCTCGACGTCCTCGTCGCTGGTGTGGCCGACGCGCGCCAGCACGCGCTCGAACACGTTCACGAAGGGAAACAGGATGATGACGTTGAAGATGTTGAAGAAGATCGAGAAGAAGCCGATCGCGATCGGAACGCCGGGGAAGGTTTCCTGCCCGGCGACGATCACCGGGGCGCCCGGATCGATGCCCCACAGGGCCAGGAGCCACTTCATCAGGCTGAGCGCCGGGAAGAACAGGATCAGGACGACCGCCACGCCGATGAAGTTGAAGGCGATGTGGGCGTAGGCCGCCCGCTTGGCGTTCTTCGAGAGATTGAGCGAGGCGATCCACGACGTGACGGTGGTGCCGAGGTCGGCGCCGACGGCGAAGGCGACCGCGGTTTCCCACGACAGGATGCCGCTCGCGCCGAGGCCCATCACGATGCCGATCGTCGCCGACGAGGAATGGATCAGCGCGGTGACGCTGGCCGCGACCAGCACGCAGACGACGACGCCACCGAAGGTGCCCGCGTCGAGCGACTGAATGATCTCGAGGACCTCGGGCATCTTGCGCAGCGGCTTCAGGCCGCCGGTCATCAGGTTCAGGCCGTAGAAGATGAGCGAGAAGCCCATCGTCGCCAGCGAGATGTTGCGCACCCGGTCGGACTTCGCGAAGCAGTAGACCGTCGCGAAGATGCCGCCGAAGAGCAGGCCGAGCGGTCCGAGCGGCAGGGCGATGAGCCCGTTGCCGAGCGTGGTGCCGATGTTCGCGCCCATGATGACCGAAATCGCCGACCGCAGGCCGAGAACGCCTGCATTGACGAGACCGACGGTCATCACCGTCATCGCTGTCGAGGACTGGATGATGCCGGTGATGAGGGTGCCCGCCATCACGCCCTTGGCGGGCGTGCCGGCCATCCTGGCCAGCCATTCGCGCATCTTGTTGACCGAGAGCGCCTGGATCCCGCTCGCCATGAACTCGAGGCCGAGCAGGAATATGCCCAGCCCCCCGATCACGGGAACTATGATTTCCTTGAACAGATCGACTTCCACGTATCCACCTCTGAGTTCGGACGCGAAAAGCGCCGTTCAGGATTGCTTGTCGTTGTAAACGGAGGTCCAATAGGCCTCGATTTTCGTCACCACTTCGGGCGGCAGCGGCACATAGCCAAGCGCCTCGGCCTGGCGCGCGGCCTCTGCGTAGAAATAGCGGAAGAAGGCCAGCGTCCGCTCGGCCTCGGGGGCGTCGGCGCGCATGGCCACATAGACCAGCGCGGTCATGGGCCAGCCCTGGTCGAGCGACGCCGGCGCGGTCTCCCGACCCGGCTCCCAGCCGGTGACTATGCTGGCCGCGCGCACCGTCTCGGGACTGGCCTCCAGCGTTTCGCCCGCGCCGTTCACCAGCCGCGCCACGGTCAGCCCGGCCGCGCGCGCCTGCCCGGCCTCGGAATAGCCGATGGCGCCCGGCGTGGCCTTGACCGCCTCGATGATCCCGCGGCTGCCCTTCGCGCCCTCGCCCACCGGCCAGGCGACCTGGGCGCTCCGGCCCGCAGTCCAGCCGGGGGCCTGGGCCAGATAGCCGGTGAAGGTCCAGGTGGTGCCCGAACCGTCGCTGCGGTGCCGCACGGCGATGGGGCTGTCCGGCAAAGCGAGGCCGGGATTGAGCGCGGCGATCGCCGGATCCGACCAGTTGGTCACGGTTCCGCCGTAGATCGCCGCCAGGACCTCCGCGTCCAGCGTCAGCTCCCGGCCGCCCAGATCGAGATTCGCCACCGGCGCCGCCGCGCCGAGGATCAGCGGGAATTGGATCAGCCCCTTGGCCTCCATCTCCGCCGGGGTGAGGGGAACCTCGGTGGCGGCGAAGCCCACCGCCGGATCGCTCAGCCGCGTCAGCCCGCCCACCGAGCCGACCGGGTCGTAGTCGAGCGCCGTCGCGCCCGCGGTCCAGTCGCCGCTCGCGCCCTCCTGGCGGGTCGGATCGACCCGGTCCGCGGCCAGATAGCCCTGATAGGCGGTCGAGACGCGCTGCAGGATCGGGTTGACGAAGGTCGAGCCCGCCCCCGACAGGCGTCCTTCGGTGTTGACGCCGGCTACGAGGAAGATGAGCGCGCCGATTCCGAGGAAGGCGACCGCGGAGGCCGCGAACCGCCGGCCCAGACCCCATGGTTTTCCGACCACATGGGCCCCGTCTGACGACGACGTCAGCATGCCGCGATCTCCGCTTTGAGAAGTTACGTTCGGACCTCGCGTAGCCGGAGGGCGCGAACAATTTGTGACTGAAATGCGACGTTGCGGCGACGAAGCCCAGCGCAGGAACGGCGACCGCGCCGTCAGGCCGCCGCCCCGGGGGCAGTGACGTGATGGCGTGGACGGCCCCTGCACGAGCGTAGCTGTGCGATGATGCGGCCGTTGTAGAGAGGTGGTCCCCGAGATCCGGACACCGCGCTAAGCTTGCCAGCAACGAGCACGAGGACGGACAGCGTGGCTGGCAAACGGAAGAAGTACAGCGCCGAGTTCAAGGCGAAGGTGGCCCTGGAGGCCATTCGTGGGGAAGCGACGATCGCCGAGCTGGTGATCAAGCACGGCGTGCACCAGACGGTGATCAACACGTGGAAGCGACAGGCCATTGACGGGATGGCCGGGGTGTTCTCCGGGAAGGTCGAAGCACAGGCGGCCGAGAAGGAGGGCGAGATCGAGAAGCTGCACGCCAAGATCGGCCAGCTGCTGGTGGAGCGAGATTTTTTAGCGCGAGCCTCCAGCCGATGAGCGTGGCGCGGAGGCGGGAGATGATCGAGCCGGGGCATCCGTCGCTGCCAGTGGCGCGGCGATGCGCGCTGGTCGGGATCAGCCGGTCGGCATGGTACAGCCCGAGGCGGGGCGAAAGCGCGCTGAACCTGACACTGATGAAGCTGATCGACGCGCGGTTCCTGGAGACGCCGTTTTACGGCAGCCGCCAGATGGCGCGGCACCTTTGCAACCAGGGGTACTGCGTCGGGCGCAAGCGGGTGCGCCGGCTGATGGCGAAGATGGGGCTCCGGGCCGTTTATCAGCGGCCGCGAACCTCGGTGCCTCACCCGGAGCATAAGGTCTGGCCCTACCTGCTCCGAGGCATGACGATCGACAGTCCTCCGCCCCAGGGTTTCTTGAGACATCCCAGACGGCTTAATTTGGGCCGACGGAGGTGTTGAGATGGGTGAGAATGAGCACGGAGGAGCTTCGAGCGCGGAGACCTCGG
>NZ_JBKQWU010000115.1:0-6006 GCF_047275745.1 Amaricoccus sp. W119
CCGCAAGCGGGAAACTCTAGTCGGGCTACGCCCTCCCGCCGTTCCCCGCTTGCGGCGCCAAGTGGCCTACTTTTGCGCCGCCCAACGGCCTGGTTTTGCTCCGCCGTTGACACGAAGCAGACACACGCGCGCGCCATTCTCGATTTACGCACCGGTCAACGCGGCCAAGCAGTTCAGCCCCTTCGTCGCGGAACCTTGTAGGCCATTAAGTCTGCCACGCGAGCCCTCCGCATTGTATTCCGGTGCAGCGTCGGGCGCTCCATCGCGCAGGTCTCCGCCGCGGGAAAGTCACATTTCGGCGCGTTCATCTCCTGAATGGTGAGGCCGCAAGCCTTGTACTCCGACAACGCCAGCGCGCGCTGTCACAGCCCATGGAGACGATCATGCTACACAATCCCGATGCTGACCGGACTGCGCCTGAGGTCGAAATGACCTGGCCCGAAGACGCACCCAAGGGCGGCAGGACGGTTCTGAACCGAATCCTCAAGGACGGGGCGAGCGTTCCGCTCTTCTTCGCCCAGACCCTCGTCGCGTCGCTGCGCGACCAAGGGTACAATGACACCACCTCCGCGCTTTGCGAGCACGTCGACAACGCCGTCGAAGCGGGAGCGGATGAGGTGCGTGTCTTCTTCCGTCAGACCGGAAAGCCGGGCAGTTATGTGGTGGACGCCGCCGTCTATGATAACGGCCGGGGCATGGCGCCGAACGTTCTCAAGGTCGCGATGTCTTTCGGCGGCTCGCTGAACTACAACAACCGCACTGGCATCGGCCGCTTCGGAATGGGGATGAAGACGGCGGCGCTCAGCATGAGCCCGATCATGGACGTCTATTCCTGGCAGGAGCGAGGTGCCTTCTACAACATGACCCTCGACGTCGAAGCCGTCGGGCGGGAGCGGTCCAACAGCGTGGAACTGCCTGACCCGCAGCTCGTCACCGAGCTGCCGGACGAGGTAGCCGATTTCTTCCGCAAGCCCCAGTCGTTCCCGAAAAATCATGCCGAGCAGGAGCTGATGGCTGGGCCGAATGACGATATAGAGGAGGCCCTCAGCCGCACCGGCACGATCGTGTTCATGCCGGAATGCGACCGCCTAAGCTTCGCGAAGGCGCAGACGCTGGCTGAGCATGCGACCAAGGAGATGGCTCGGGTGTATCGCCGCGCCATCGCCAACGGCCTCAGGCTATACGTCAACAACCGGCTGGTGAAGGCGTTCGATCCGACCTATTCGATGGCGGGCGCCCGGCACGTCCAGTTCCTTGAGGACGTGGAATTCAAGACGAGCCGCCTGATCCGGGGCAAACCCGTCGAAATTCCTATCCGTCATGGGAGTGACGCCACCACGGCGCCGATTACGGTCCGGCTCTATAAGCTACCGATCGAGGAATGGTATCACCTTCCTAAGAAGACTCTGAAGAACGACCTCCAGGTCTTCAACGGTCTGACCGTGTCGATCATGCGGAACGGGCGGGAGCTCCTAGCGGATCGTATGCCTGATCTTACGACCCGCCACTCGGTTACGCACTGGTTCCGTATCCAGATTGATTTCCCTGGCGTTTTGGACGAGGCCTTCGGCGTCGCCGCGAACAAGCAGGGCGTGAGGCTCAAGGACTACGTCAAGAAGGCCATCAAGGAGGCGATCGGGGAGGACATCTCGACCGTCATTAACGAGATCAGGCGGTTCCAGAGTGAAGAGCGGGTGCGGTCGCGAAGCAGTCAGCCGAGCACGAGCGAGCGGATAGCCACGGATGCGGATCCGCATCAGGCTCGGTCCTTCGCTCTCTTGCCGGAGGAAGAGGCGCAGATCGAAGAGAACTTGCGCAGCCTGGCCGTATCGCTGCGCAGGCACGACGAGACAGACGAGGAGGCGTTCGAGCGGGTGAAAAATTCGCGGTACCTGATCCATTTCGGGCACGACGAATTCTGGCCGTTCTACCGGGCCGAACGCCGCTATGGCCGGTTCATCCTGACCATCAACACCGCGCATCCGTTCTTCACGGAGCTGTACGAGCCACTGCGGACGGCCAACGCCGACGGCGACGCCGACGACGAGGACGGCAGCGCCCACGATCTGCCCCAAGAAGGATCCGGCCCGCTCGTCGCGCTTGAGCTCATGCTCCTATCCCTCGCGCGGACGCAGGCCTCCCTCGGCGCCGACAACGAGGAGGCCCACAAGACCCTTGATCTGCTTCAGCGGGAATGGTCGCAGGCCTACCGCGTGCAGATGACCGCCTGACCGGAAGGCGGCAGAGCGTCACATTCGGCCTCTGCCGCCTCCTGACAGTTTGCAGCACGCTCGTGTTCGCGTATCCTGCTTCAACCTAGGAGGTTTTTGACGCTGTCGAATCGCTTTGGCCCGGCACAGCGCCCGGATCAGAGATCCCGCCAGTGAAGGAAGCCCCCTGCCAACCTCGCGTGACCGCAACGGCGCGCACAGATATTGAGGTGAAGGGATGGTTCTTCCAGAACCGTGGGCTGCCTACGTGCGGCAACAAAAGGCGCTTTCCGAGACAACATCGCTGTCCGACCGGTGCTGGGGCCTTGAGAGCTCCCTCATCGATCGTATCGAGGCCATCGCCGAGGGCAGGGCGGTCTCGGCCGAGGCGAGCGATCGCCAAGCCGCGTCGGCGGCGCGGCGGGAGCGGCACCGCAGGCGCATCCTCGCGATGTACGGTCCGACGGCCTTTCAGACGGGATGCCCGACAGTCGCTCGCGGCCTTGAGGCGCGGCAGGCGATCGGGAACCTCGCGCGCCGGGCGGGACGCTTCGACAGCCTGCTTCTGCTGGCCGTCGCCAGCGGCGTCAGCCCGGCCACGATCGCCGAGAGACTGCTCATGTCCCCCGCCGCGATCAGGCAGCGCGTTTCGCGGACGCGCCGCGCCAACGATCACCTGCGGCCCGACGAAGCGGCCTGATCCAAGGTGCTCGACCGGCGGCGTCTGCGCCGCCGGTCTGTCCGCCGCCTATGCCCGCCGCACGGTCTGCAAGCTGACCCTGAACAGCCGGGCGATCTCGGGTACGGACCGGCCTTCCTCGTCGCGCATGTGGCGCACCTCGGCCCGCTGGACGGCCGAGAGCGCCGGGGGGCGCCCCCCCACCCTGCCCCGCCGCCGTGCGGCCTCCAGGCCCTCCCTGGTGCGCTCGGAGATGCGCTCGCGCTCGAACTGCGCGATCGACGCGAAGACATGGAAGATGAGGCGCCCGGCGGGCGTGGTGGTGTCGATGTCCTCGGCCAGGGACCGGAAGCCGCCGCCGCGCTCCTCGATCGCCTCGACGATCTCAAGAAGGTCGCGCAGGCTGCGCGCCAGGCGATCGTACTTGGTCACGACAATCACGTCGCCCTGCCGCACCTGGTCGAGCAGACGGTCGAGCTCGGGCCGTCTGCGCAGGCTGCCGCTGATCCTGTCGGTGAAGATACGCTCCGCCCCCGCACCTTGCAGGGCGTCCGTCTGGGCGTCGAGGCTCTGGTCGTCCGTAGAGACGCGTGCATAGCCGAAAATCATGCCGGATCCTGCCAAAAACCTTCCAAAACCGTCAAGGTATTGGCGGGGGGTTTTGGCTTTATCAACAGGCTGTTTTTCAGGGCCGCGCGCGCCGCGCCATAAACGATCGTTACTGACCTACCGCTGCTAACATCACCCACCCCAAAGAGGGAGTGGGGTACATCTGGGCGGAGCGTCACCTACTCCTTCACAAACTCCCCGCGAACGGGAACGCCCTCGACCATTGGTTGTCCGCCCCCCGCAGTTTCATTGGCAACTGCATCACAGATCGCGGTGGCTACTTGTTTAGCCGTTCCAAGAGGCGCCAGCCCCAGTCCGAGAATATCCACGACCGTTCCCGCCGTCGGAAGATAGCTGCAAATCGCCTTCGCCTGGTTCCTAGTAGCCTCTACCGTCTGATCTTGTGTCGTCGTGCACCCTACGAGCGTCACCAACACGACCGCAAAAGCTATACCGCTGAGGCGCATTTTCATCCCATCTCCTTCAATTCGTGGACTACGATGTAGCTGACGGGAATGCGCTTGGTGCAAGCTGAAATAGTTCTACAGAAAGATGCTTCGTGTCTCGATATCTAGAAAGCCAAGCACCATACGAGAAGTTCTGTTCAAACTGTCCTCGCGACGAACTATTAGAGTAAATTCTTGTATCACCCAAATTCCCAGTGCTCACGCTTCCTATAATTCCCACGTGTCCTATATTTCGCCCATGTGGCGTACTAACGGTTGGCGAGATTATGACGCATCCAGGAACCGGCGTCTCAATGCTCCCATGCTTTTGCCTAAGCACCAGCACCATATTTGCCGTTGCGAGACCGCCGCCTATCTGCCGCCCCAAAGCCATTTTAGCCACTTGATTTACCGCCCATGCGCAGGCGAGTCGCCCGTTATTAGTGCCAGGTGCATTCTTCGAGATGAGATGGTCAGAATGATTGCCGTCGGCGCAGTGTCCGGCCTGCCTGTTTAGCTTCTCATTCACCTGTTGCTGAGTGAGCGAGACACCGCCACCGATATCACCTCCGGCGTCCTCGAAGTCAGTACCGCGAATTGCGCGCAACCGTTCTTGCAGCTTTTCTGAGAGCTCTGATGCTGCGCCGCCTGTCGCATCATCCTCAGGCAGGATATCGTTTACAGTCTCCGGGGCCTTACCAGGTGCCTGCCTTACGATCACAGGCTCCCCATCGACGTCGTCGAACTGATCGATAAAATAGTATGTAGATCCCCCAATGGTTGCAGTATCGAACGTCTCGAACTCCATCGTAGGGTCTAATAGTTTTGCTACGTCGGCTGGAAGCCCATCTGCCATTGCAATATCCTCCTTAGCTTACGGCAATTGCTCGTAGTCGGTTACCAGAGAACTTTAAGGTCTTTAGTAATTCGTTTCCGTCTAGCTTGCCTCCGCCTGCAAGCTCGTCGTTCATGGCCTGCAACGATTCCTCTACTACAGTACTTGCATCCCCCGCTGCCTTCTTGGTCGCATCCAATGTGGCGTTGGCTTGGTCTGCCTCGCGCTTTGATGCATCAGCGTTCTTCTCAGCTGGCACACGGCCAAAATAATAACCAGTGACGGTTCCTAGGAGTCCAAGCGCTAGTAATAGCATGTCTTTCTGACGCCCGAACGCCTCTATCGAGGCCGGCGTGTTCGCCGCCTTACCAGATGTATAAGCATCTATCAGCATCCATGTAGCCACGCCGGCGATAAGCACGCTTACAAGGGCGCAGATGCCCTCACGGAATCTGTCCAAGTATATCCCCTTTTTAGCTAGTTGGTATCCTGGCTAAGTTCCTCATCCTGCGCCGGTCTGGAGGATTCAGCACGCCGCGTCAGTTCCTCCTCGAAGGCATGCTGGGGAATCACCTTCAGAAGGAGGTCAGATTTAAGCCCATCAATATACGGAACAAAGAAGTTCTCTGTCCCGGAAATCCATGCTGATGACAGCTTAACTGCAGGTGCATCTATTATCCTGAATTCGAACTCGTCTTCTTTGTCAGCTACCAGATCGACAGCAATGTTCGCCGCATCGATCAAGGCGGCAGCATTTTTGCTAGTCGAGAGGCTAACCAGTTTTGTTTCGTCGTTATTATGGCGCACATCTGCATAAGCGCCTCCACCACTTCCCTGATCGATCAAATATCTCCATGACACAAACGTAGCGTGGGACAGTATATCTCCTAAATTATGATTACGAATGTCGGCTAATCCAATGCTGTATAAAGCTATCGGTTGTGACAAGTCTAGAACACTCCCCCCGGACAAGCTATCAAAAGCGGGCTGGGGGACCAGGTCTTCCAATGCGCGGTTGATAGCCAGGGGTGCGTCTCCGGGCGCGTCATCGCGAATGCGGACTCCCATGTTCCTATCCCCCTAATGTCGTCTCGTCATCGCTTAGCGCTGAATGAATTGGCCCCCGTTTCGACCGGACACTTGAGCACAGCCATGGAGGCTTAGGCATATGCCTGAGCACGTGCTTATGTCTGAGATAGAGATCATCACTGATGGCGGCCGTCGGCG
>NZ_JBKQWU010000116.1:0-5915 GCF_047275745.1 Amaricoccus sp. W119
TTGACGCGGCCCCGATCGCGAGGGAAAAAATGATCGCCGCCCGATCGGAGGCTGACAGGCGGAACATGACCGACATCCGGACACCAGATGTCAGATCAAGTCTAAACTTATACAATTTCTGCGACCCCCAGTGCCCATGGCAGCGCGGAACAAACGAAAACACCAACGGCCTTCTCCGCCAGTATTTCCCCAAGGGACGGATCTCGGCCTCCATGGGCCCGACGAACTCGACGCCGCCGCCGCGCTCAACGACAGGCCACGCAAGACGCCCGCCGAGGCACTGGACGCGTATCTCATCAAAACTCAGATGTTCCGACGACCGGTTGAGACCGCCCAGTACGCCTCCGAGGCATGCGGCAAGCAACTCGTTGCCATGAAGCCGAAACCGTCGATGAGCCGGACGACGGCTTGCCGCTACGTCAACGCGCCAATGGAGAGCTTCTTCCACACGCTGAAGGTCGAACTCGTTCACCAACGGCGATGGACAGACCGCGAGGACGCCCGACGAGGCTTGTTCGCCCATATCGCGGATAGTCGGCGGGGGATCCGCTCCGCGCTCGGATAGAGAACTCCGGAACAGGCGGAACGGCAGATGGCCTGTCCGCGAAAGCGGGGGACGATCACTTCTTTGCCCTCGCTCAATCCGCCGTCATCTCGCGACGGCACCGTTCATCTTCTCTCCGATCCAGTCAGCGAAGGCGGCGACAGTTGGCCTGGCGGCGGCTCCGGGGGGAACGACGAGATTGTAGGTCTGCGCCGGACGGATGCTCTCTTCGCAGAGGCGGACCAGGCGGCCGTCCGTCAGCGCGCGCTCGACCAGCTTCGTCCAGCCGAGGGCGACGCCCAGCCCGTCGATGGCGGCGTAGATCGCGTCGCTGTGGTGGTTGAACTGCAGGGCGCTCGGCGCGTCGATGCGTCCCAGCCCCATCGCCACGAACCACCGCCGCCAGGTCATCCAGGTCGCATCATGGGCTTCGGCGAGGATTCGCGGCAGGGCCAGGACGTTCTCCGGGAAAGGCAGATGCGCGACGCTGTCCCGGAGCGCCGGGCTGCAGACCGGCACGACCTCGTCCGGCATGGAGGCGAGCACCTCCCCGTCGGCGAAGGGCGGCGTGCCGTAGCGCAGCACGACATCGACCGTCCGGTCCCTCAGATCGATCGGCAGATCCTGCGAGACGATACGCACCGCCACGTCCGGATGCGCGGCCCGGAACTCCGGCAGCCGCGGTGTCAGCCAGAAATGCGAGACGGCGAGGCTGGCGCCGATCATCAGGAGATTGGCCGGCGCGGTCCTTTCGGCGGGTCGGATGACATCGATCGCATCGCCGATTCCGTCGAAGGCCCGGGCGACGGCCATGGCAAGCACGGTACCGGTGGATGTGAGCTCGACCCTGCGATGGGCCCGGATGAAGAGCTTCGTGCGCAGATCCGTCTCGAGCTGATGGATCCGCCGGCTGACGGCGGCCTGAGTGACCCCGAGTTCGCGCGCGGCGGCGGTGAAGCCGCCGAGCCGGGCGGCCGCCTCGAAGCAGATCAGGGCCGAGAGGGACGGCAGGCTGTGTCTCAGCGACGGCATCGGGGCGGACTCGCGATCATGGTACGACGAAGCATAACCCAGAGTCATTGATCGGCGACATATTTCTGCCGTTGAGCGCCGGGGCCGCCGCGGCGTATTTCTGCGAACCGCATCAAGGCGCAACCCAGTTCCCGAGGCAGCCCATGCTAGACCTGTCCATCGAACCGATCTCGTCCCTTCTGCGCGCCCGCCGCGCGGGGTATACGCTGCCCGCCGGGCTCTACACGCGCCCCGACGCCTACGAGGCGGATGTCGAGGTGATCTTCCACCGGCACTGGATCGCCGCCGGTGTGGAAGCGGATGTCCCGGAGCCCGGCGATGTCTACGCCCTCGACATCGGCCGCTCGTCGATCGTGATCCTGCGCGATGACGACGGGATCGTCCGCGCCTTCCACAATGTCTGCTCGCATCGCGGCGCGAAGCTGCTCGATCCGGGCCCCGGCACCGTCGGGCGGCTGGTCTGTCCGTATCACCAGTGGGTCTATGAACTGTCGGGCGAGCTCATGGATGCGCCGCATATGGGCGCGGATTTCGACAAGGGGCTCGGCCATCTCCGCCCGGTCAACCTGCGCTCGATCGGCGGATTGCTCTATGTCTGCCTGAGCGACACGCCGCCCGAGGATATCGAGGATCTGGCCGCGGTCATGGAGCCGCGGCTCGCCGCCTATGACCTCGCCAATGCCAAGGTGGCCTTCGAGACGGATCTCGTCGAGCACGGCAACTGGAAGCTCACGATGGAGAACAACCGCGAGTGCTATCACTGCACCGCGAACCATCCCGAGCTCTGCGTTTCCTTCGTCCATTACGATTTCGGATACGATCCGGAGGGGCTCACGCCCGACGAGGCCGAGGAGGCGAAGGCCCATGCCGAGCGCTACGCGACGCAGAGCGCGGACTGGGAGGCGCAGGGATTTCCGTCCTCGGCGGTCGAACGCGGACCCGGTCATGCGACGAATTTCCGCACGCAGCGCCTGATCATCGCGGGGCCCGGCGAGTCGCAGACGCCCGACGGCCGCGCCGCCTCCAGCAAGCTGCTCGGCGGCATGACGCGCAAGGATACCGGCGACGTGCATCTCTGGGGCAACAATTCCTGGAACCACGTCATGGCCGATCACGCGGTGATCTTCGCGTGCTATCCGCTCGCGGCGGGCCGGACGCTGGTCCGCACCAAGTGGCTGGTGCACAAGGATGCCGTCGAGGGCCAAGACTACGACCTCGAAACGCTCACCGCGATCTGGAAGGCGACCAACGACCAGGACGCGGCGCTCGTGGCGCGGGCGCAGGCCGGGGCCGAGAGCATCGGCTACCGCCCCGGCCCCTATTCGACCTTCACCGAAGGCACGCTCGACGATTTCACCACCTGGTATGTCGAGCGCATGACGGCCAACGGCTACTGAACGTCACCGGCTCCGCCGGTTCGCCCGGCCCGGCCGGTTCGACCCGCCGGGCCGCCGGCGCCGAGACGTTCCGTTCCGCGCCCCCCGACCCGGCCCGGACAACATCCTGACCACGACCCAAGCCCCGGGTGGGGGCGAGCCAAGCGCGGAAACACGCGCGCCAAAGGGAGAATATCGGTATGGCCTTGAGACCTCCGATGACTGACCTGCCGATCGCGATTCACGACGCGGGCTTCTATGACGGCTTCAACCGTACGGTTGCGATCGGCTCGAAAGTGCTTGTCGGTGTTCTCATTCTCTGGGCCGCGGTCTTCCCCGAACAGGCCGCGGAGGTGCTCGCGGGCATCAACTCGGGTCTGATGGCGAACTTCGGGACCTGGTACATCTACGCGACCGCGTTCTTCGTCCTGATCTGCCTCGGCCTCGCCCTCTGGCCCGCCTCCGGACGCATCCGGCTCGGCCAGCCCGACGAGAAGCCGGAGTTCAGCAGCTTCTCCTGGTTCTCCATGATGTTCGGCGCGGGCATCGGCATCGGCATGATGACCTATTCGACCGCCGAACCGATCTATCACTTCTCGACCAACCCCGACGTGATCAAGGGGACCGTCGCCGGTGCCTCGGTCGAGACCGTGCGCTCCGCCTACAAGTGGTCCTTCCTTCACTGGGGGCTGACGCCCTGGGGCGCATACGCGCTCGTCGGCCTGTCGCTCGCGTTCTTCAGCTATTCGCGAGGGCTGCCGCTCACCATCCGCTCGGGCCTCGCACCGCTCTTCGGCGACGCGCTGCGCGGGCCGCTCGGCCATGTCATCGACATCGTCGCCGTGGTCGCGACCGTGCTCGGCGTCGCCGTCACCATCGGCTTCGGCGTCAGCCAGTTCGCCTCCGGGCTCTACGCGATCACCGGCGCGGAGTGGATGATGGTCGACGGCGCGCCGACCAATGGCATCATGGTCGTCTGCCTCGTGATCGTCATGGCCGCCTCGACCCTCTCGGCCGCGTCGGGCGTCGGCAAGGGCATCAAGTGGCTCTCCAACATCAACATGGGGCTCAGCTTCTTCCTGCTTGCCTTCTTCATCATCTTCGGGGCGACGCTCTTCTCCTTCCGCGCGTTCTTCGTCGGGCTCTTCGACTATCTCGTGGCGCTGCCGTCGATGATGTTCACCGTCTGGCACGATGACGGAACCGAGACCGGCAAGGCGCTGGCGGAATGGCAGTCGGCCTGGACCGTCTTCTACTGGGCCTGGTGGATCGCATTCGCGCCGTTCGTCGGCCTGTTCCTCGCGCGGATCTCGCGCGGACGCACGATCCGCGAATTCATCTTCGGCGCGATGCTCGTGCCCTCGCTGATGTGCTTCGCCTGGTTCGCCATCGTCGGCGGCACCGCCATCGACCTGGAACTGAGCGGCGTGGCGCAGGGCTCGATCATCAACGCGGGGCTTTCGTCGCAGCTTTTCGCGATGCTCGGAGTGATGCTCTCGCCCGCGTTCTTCATGGCGATGAATGCGATCATCGTCCTGCTGCTGCTCACCTATCTCGTGACCTCGGCGGACAGCGCGATCCTGATCATCAACACGATCAATTCGGGCGGTGACGCGAGCCAGAAGGGCAATCAGCACATCCTGATCTGGGGCGCGGGACTGACCGTCGTCATCGCCACCCTGCTCTATGCCGGCGGGCTTCAGGCACTCCAGACCGCGATGATCATCGGCGCGCTGCCCTTCTCGGCGATCATGGCGCTGAGCGCGATCGCGCTTGTCAAGGCGATCATCCGGGACGGAATCCGCGCCCGCGAGCAGGCCGCGGCCGCCTGATCCACCGGGGCGGAGGGGGCTGCTTCACACATGACCACGAAGGCGGACGGGACAATGGAGCGACGGACTTCCGCGGCACACCTCCCGGACAGGATGAAGGGTGTGCTCCTTGTCGGCCACGGTGGTTTCGAGAAGCTCGAGTACCGGGAGGATCTCCCGGTACCCGAACCAGGGGCCGGCGAGGTGCTGATCCGGGTCGCCGCCGCCGGCATCAACAACACCGACATCAACACCCGGATCGGCTGGTACTCCAAGACGGTCAAGGGCGGTACGGAGGCCGCGGCCTCAAGCCCCGGGACGTCGGAGGAGAGCGATGCGAGCTGGTCCGGCACGGCATTGTCGTTCCCGCGCATCCAGGGCGCCGATTGTTGCGGCCGGATCACCGCCGTCGGCGAGGGGGTTGATCCTGGCCGGATCGGCGAGCGGGTTCTGGTCCGCAACATGCTGCGCTCCTATGTCGACTACCGGCCGTTCGAATGCTGGACCTTCGGCTCCGAATGCGATGGCGGCTTCGCCCAGTTCGCGAAAGCGCCCTCGCGCGAGACCTACGGCGTGAACTGCGACTGGAGCGATGTCGAGCTCGCCTCGATCCCCTGCGCCTATTCGACCGCGGAAGGCATGCTGCATCGCGCGAATGTGGCGGACGGCGAGCATGTCGTCATCACCGGCGCCTCCGGCGGTGTCGGTTCGGCGGCGATCCAGCTGGCAAGTCGCCGCGGTGCCCGCGTCACCGCCGTCGCGGGAGCGGGCAAGGCCGACCATCTGCGCGCCCTCGGCGCCGACCGGGTGGTCCCGCGCGGCGAGAGCCTCGTCGATCACATTGGCGCGGAGACCGTCGATGTGGTCATCGATGTCGCGGCGGGGCCGGGTTTCCCCGAACTCCTCCACGTTCTTCGGCGCGGCGGGCGCTATGCCGTCGCCGGCGCGATCGCGGGACCGATCGTCGAACTCGACGTCCGGACCCTCTATCTGAAGGATCTCAGCTTCTTCGGATGCACGTTCCAGGACGATGCCGTTGACCTGCCCCCCGGTGGTCCCTCGCTCATGACGCGAGTCCGCAGGTTGGATTTCGGTATTGGTCTTCGCCGGATTTCACAAGCGCGCCGGGCGCGGAGCCCTCAGCCAGCTCAA
>NZ_JBKQWU010000117.1:0-5901 GCF_047275745.1 Amaricoccus sp. W119
GCGGCCCGCGCCTTCGCGGTCGCCGAGATCGCCGTCGCGGAGGCGGCCATCCCTTCGGCGACCCCGGGGGCGATCGCCGATCCGGCCGGCTCCCGCCCCTGATCCCCGCGTCTGGTTCCACACCCCGAACTCCCGCCTCCGGTCGCCGCCATGTTGCTCCAGTCCCTCACCCCGCTCATCCCCCTGCTCCTGATCGCGGCCATCCGCCTCGCCATTCCCGACGGCGCGATCGAGCGGCGATGGGTCAGGCTCGCCGTCCTCGGCGGGCTGACCCTGCTGATCGGGCGCTATCTCCACTGGCGCCTCTTCGTGACGGTGCTTCCCGCGAATGACCTGAGCGCGCAGACCGCGCTCGTCTGGTCCATCTTCGCCATCGAACTCGTCGCCTGGTTCGACGCGGGCGTCGGCTTCCTCGCGCTTTCGCGCAAGACCGACCGGAGGGCCGAGGCGGACCGGCACGAGGCGCGGCTGCGCGCCGCGGACCCTGGAAGCCTTCCCGTGGTCGATGTGATGATCGCGACCTACAACGAACCGCTCGACGTGCTGGAGAAAACCATCATCGGCGCGGTCGGGATCGACTGGCCCAGGGACAGGCTCCGGGTCTGGGTGCTCGACGACGGCGACCGGCCCTGGCTCGAAGACTTCGCGCGCGAGATGGGCGCGGGCTATCTGACGCGCACCGGTAACGCCCATGCCAAGGCCGGCAACATCAACAATGGTATAGCCCAAACGAGCGGCGAATTCTTCCTCGTGCTCGACGCCGATTTCGTGCCGCGGCGGAATTTCCTCTACCGCGCCATCGGCTTCTTCGAGGACGACCGGATCGGCATCGTCCAGATCCCGCACAGCTTCTTCAACAGCGATCCGATGCAGTCCTCCCTCGGGATGCAGCGCGACATGCCCGACGACCAGCGCTTCTTCTTCGATGCGATCATGCCGGGGCGCGACGGCTGGGACTGCGCCTTCTGCTGCGGGTCGAACGGCATCGTCCGGCGCTCGGCGATCGCGGAGATCGGCGGCGCGCTGCCTTCGGGGTCGATCACCGAGGACATGCTTCTGACGCTGGCGCTGCTCCGGAAGGGCTATGTCACGCGCTACCTCAACGAGCGGCTGGCGATCGGCCTCGCGCCGGAATCGCTCGCGGCCTTCTTCGTGCAGCGCGCCCGTTGGGCGCGGGGCGCGATCCAGCTGCTCTATCTGCGCGAAGGTCCGCTCGGCCCCGGCCTCACGCCGATCCAGCGCGCCATGTTCCTGCCGACGCACTGGATCACCCAGAGCCTCAGCCAGATCGTCGCGATGTCGACGCCGGCGATCTATCTGCTGACCGGCCTCCTGCCGCTCCTGAACACCGATGCGAGCTCCATATTCAGCTATCAGCTCGCGGCGATCGTCGGCGCGGTCATGGGTGTGCGGCTCTTCGCGCCGTCGCAGTACAATCCGATCGCCGCGACCGCGCATGGCGTGCTGCAGGCCTTCCGGCTGCTGCCGACGATCCTCGTCACGCTGATCCGCCCGCATGGCCATGCGTTCAAGGTGACGCCGAAGGGCAAGGACGCGGGTGGTGGCGCGCGGATCGACCGGCCGACGGTGGTACTCGCGACCGGGCTCACGCTCGCCACCGCCGCCGGGCTGATCCTCAACACGAGCTTCGAATACCGGGTGATCGAGACCGGCGCGCTGGTCCCGATCGTTGCCTTCTGGGCGGTCTTCAACATGGTCATCATGACGATCGTGGCCGCCATCGCCGTCTCGCCGCCCGCGCTCCGCGCCGAGGAGCGGTTCGATCTCGACGAGCCGATCCGGCTCAGGACCGGCACGGCGCGGCTGACGGGCACGACGCGGGATCTCTCGCTCGCAGGGGCGGCGGTCACGGTCCCGGGCGGGGACCTGCCCGAGCGCGGTGACTGGCTCCTGGTCGGGATCGCCGGCGTCGGGCATCTCCCGGCCGAGATCATGCGCCGCGCCACCGGCGCGGGCGGCGAAACGACGCTTGGGCTCAGGTTCCATATCGAGCCCGGTCCGAAGCGCGTCGCGCTGATCGGCAAGCTCTTCACCGGGGAGCTCGACAATTCGCCGCGCGACATCCGCGCCCGGCGCGTGACCTTCGGACTGATCGGCAACGCCTTCGGCCGCGCCCGTCCCGGCCCGGAGCGGGCACAGGTCCGGGCCGCGCCGCCGGACTGGCTCCGCGCCCTCGAAGCCGACCACGGCGTGGCCGCCGAACTCGACAGATGGGCGGAGGATCTCGAAGCCGAACGCGCCGCCTCGGCCGCGCGGGATCGCGCCGCCTGAGCGACGGCTCAGAGCATCGCCCCCAGTTCGTCGAGGAACAGCCGCGTCTTGGCGGGGACGAGCCGGCCCGGCGGCAGCAGGGCGTGGATCGTCCCCTCGGTCGCTCCCCGCCAGTCGGGCAGGACGCGCAGCAGCCGCCCCGCCTCGATGGCCGCCGCGGCGAGCCAGTCGGGCGTGAGCATGATCCCCGCGCCGTCCGCGGCCGCCTCCAGCAACGCGTCCGAATTGTCGGACTGGATCGGCCCGCGCGGGTCGAGGCGCTCGACGGTCCCGCCCCGGGTCAGATGCCATCGCGGCCAGAATGCGTTGCCGGTGAACCCGAGGCAGGCATGATCCGCGAGATCGTCGGGCCTCGCGGGATGTCCGCGCGCTTCCAGATACGCCGGCGCCGCCACCAGGATCTCGTCATAGCTCGCAAGCTTGCGCATGGTGAGCGAACTGTCGCGCGGCGCGCCCATGCGGATCGCGAGGTCGATGCCTTCCGCGACGAGATCGACGCGTCGGTTGCTGAAACCGAGGTCGAGCCGGATGCCGGGGTAACGCTCGACGAAACCCGCCAGCAGCGGTGCCACCACACACGGGCCGAGACTGAGCGGCAGCGATAGCCGCAGGACGCCGCGCGGCGCCGCGGACATCTCCGCCGCCTCCGCCCCCGCCGCTTCGAGCTGCGCCATCAGGTCGCCGACCCGGGCGAGATACCGCTCTCCCGGTTCGGTCAGGCCGACCTTGCGGGTCGTGCGCGCGAAAAGCCGGATGCCGAGCCGTTCCTCCAGCCGCTGGACGCGCCGGGACAGGAGCGACGGGTCGAGCTCCAGCCGGCGCGCGGCGCCGATGAAGCTGCCCTCGGCCGCCACGGCGATGAAAGCGGCGATCTCGTCGAAGGAGGGTGATTGCGGACTGGTCTGCATGAATGAAGTGCATTCCGAGGCGATTATCGACGTGAGCGTAATTGCTAACTTCCTGCCATGCAAAGCGAAAGGATCACGTCATGAAAGCCAAACTCGCACTCGCCGCCGCCCTTCTCGGCTTCTCCGGCATCGCCGCGCAGGCGGAAGCGCCGGTGGCGCATCCCATCGACCTCGGTGGTATCGCGGGCGTCGCCTATTACACCGTCGAGAATGACGGCTACCGCGTCGTCGCGACTTTGGCGGAGGGCGCCGAGGCGCATCCGCTCAGGCTCGTGGCGACCCTGTCGCCCGACGAGGCAATCGTGCTCTCGACGCCCGGCACGGCCGGCGAGGCCGCGCGCGAGGTCGAGATCCGCCGCGACGCCGATGCTCTCAGCATCCGTGACCTGACCCCGGCGATGAACTGACCACAGGCGGGCGCGTCTACCAGTCTGGTGCGCGCCCGCCTGATTTCAGTTCGAGGAACTCCAGTTCATGGTGAACAGGGCCGCGGGCCGCGCCATGGCGGAGGGAGAGTGGCGGTTCGAGCAGGCGCGATCAGCGGCCGAAACTTTCCGGGCCCATCATCCGGGGCTCGTCCCGGCGGGTGGTGAGCGCACGGCTGTCGACGCGGAACAGTGCGCAGGCGGTGTTCAGAAGCGCGAGGAGGAAGCGGTCCATGTCGGTTCTCCTATTGCGGGGGATCATTCAGGTGAAGCGCTTCGCGCCGGCGACGCAGAGGACGACGGCGAGCGCGCAGGCGATCATCGGCCAGGCGATCGACTCGCCCAGGACGAGCGCGGCGAGGCCGAGGCCGAAGAAGGGCTGGAGGAACTGCAGCTGGCTGACGCCGGCGATCCCGCCGCGCGCGAGGCCGCGGTACCAGAAGAAGCAGCCGAGCAGCATGCTGAAGACCGCGACATAGCCGAGGCTGATCCAGCCCGGAGCCGAGATCCCGCCCCAGCTTTCCGGCCGCGTGACGAGCGCGAGCGCCGCCATCGCCGGGAGCGAGAGCACCAGCGCCCAGCAGATCACCTGCCAGCCGCCGAGCCGGCGCGAGAGCACCGCGCCTTCGGCGTAGCCGAGGCCGCAGGCGAGAACCGCCGCGACGATCAGGAGGTCGCCACTGAGCGATCCGCCATCGCTCTGCGAGAGCGCGAAACCGGCGATCGTCGCCGCGCCGAGCGTGGAGAACAGCCAGAAGACCCGGTTGGGCCGTTCGCCGCCCCGGATCACGCCGAAGAGCGCGGTGGCAAGCGGTAGAAGGCCGATGAAGACCATCGAATGCCCCGCCGTGACATGCTGGAGCGCCAGCGCGGTCAGGAGCGGAAAGCCGACGATGACGCCGAGCGAGACGATCATCAGCGGCCCGAGGTCGCGTCGGTCCGGCCGCGGCTGGCGCAGCGCGGCGAGCAGGAGCGCGCCGAGGAGCGCCGCGATCACCGCGCGGGCCGAGGTGAGGAAGGTCGGCGAGAAATCGGCCACCGCGACGCGTGTCGCCGGCAGCGAGCCGCTGAAGATCATCACCCCGAGGAGGCCACTGCCCCACCCTGCCATTCTCTGTTCCATCGCACCCTCGTCAATTCTCGCACATGAATAGACTCGCGGGGGCTGGCGCGGACAGATACAGACAAGTACAATTCTGACAAACCGTATGGGTGACGATACCCGCACAGTTCGGACAGGGAGGGGGCGGATGGACGGCGCGGAGATGACCAAGACCGAGACGCTGATGAAGGTCGTGCGCGACAGGATCGCCGGCCGCGCGCTCGCCCCCGGCGACCGGATGCCGTCGATCCGCCGTTTCGCCGAGACGATGGACGCCTCGCCCTCCACCGTGGTCGAAGCCTATGACCGGCTCGTCGCCGAAGGGGTGATCCGCGCGAAACGCGGCGCGGGGTTCTTCGTCGCCGGCGGCAATGTCCCGCCGATGACGGTGGCGCGGATGGGGACGCCCCGGCCCCGGAATGTCGATCCCTTCTGGGTCTCGCGCCAGTCGCTCGAATCCGACACGATGATCGCCCGGCCGGGCTGTGGCTGGCTGCCGGACGACTGGCTGCCCACGGCGGCGCTCCGCAAGGGGCTGCGCGCGCTCGCGCGGGCCGATGATCCGGTCCTGATCCGCTACGCGGATTCGGGCGGCGCGGTGGCGCTTCGCCGCTACCTGCTCGGGCGGCTCGCGGAGGAGAAGCTGCCGGCGGGGCCGGAGCAGATCATGCTCACCGGTTCGGCGACCCAGGCGATGGACCTGATCGGCCGGCTGATGCTCCATCCCGGCGACACGGTGCTGGTCGACGATCCCGGCTATTTCAATTTTCACGCGATGCTCCTGGCGCATCGGGTGAAGATNGGCGATGGACCTGATCGGCCGGCTGATGCTCCATCCCGGCGACACGGTGCTGGTCGACGATCCCGGCTATTTCAATTTTCACGCGATGCTCCTGGCGCATCGGGTGAAGATCGTCGGCGTGCCGCATACGCCGGAGGGACCGGATCTCGCGGGTTTCGAAGCCGCGCTGATCGCGGAGCGACCCAGGCTCTACATCACCAATTCGGCGCTGCAAAATCCGACCGGCGCCACGCTTTCGCCGCGGATCGCGCATCGGGTGCTGGCGCTCGCCGGCACGCATGATCTGACGATCGTCGAGGACGATACCTTCGCCGATCTCGAACCCGACCCCTCACCCCGGCTCGCGGTGCTCGACGGCCTCGACCGCGTGCT
>NZ_JBKQWU010000118.1:0-5635 GCF_047275745.1 Amaricoccus sp. W119
CCGAGCGAGGCGGTACCGGAGTCGGTCTCGATGAGCCCCGCGTCCACATCGCGCTCGGCCTCGCCGATCGAGAGGGTGACGGTACCGGTCTCGCCGGTCGCCTCATCGGCGTCGGAGTCGTTGTTCGTCGCATCGGCGGCGTCGCCGCTCGCAGTGGTGAACTCATACCCGTCGGGCGCGGTGAAGCGGACGCGGTAGTCGTCGGCATCCAGGTTGTCGAAGAGATACCCGCCATTCGCATCGGTCGTCGTGGTGCCGAGCACGGCGCCGCCCGCGCCGAGCAGCTCGACCGTGACACCCGCCGCGCCGGATTCACCGTTGTTGAGTTCGCCGTCCCCATCCGTGTCGATCCAGACGGTATCGCCCAGCGAGGCGGTACCGGAGCCGGTCTCGACGAGCCCCGCGTCCACATCGCGCTCGGCCTCGCCGATCGAGAGGGTGACAGTGCCCGTTTCGCCGGTCGCCTCATCGGCGTCGGAGTCGTTGTTCGCCGCGTCGGCGTCGTCGCCGCTCGCGGTGGTGAACTCATACCCGTCGGGCGCGGTGAAGCGGACGGCATAGACGCCGGCATCGAGGTCCTCGAAGATATAACCGCCTGCGGCGTTGGTCGTCGTGTTGAGAACCACGTTGCCGGTGCTGTCGAGCAACCCGACCAACATGCCTTCCGCGCCGCTCTCGCCGTTGTTGAGCAGTCCGTCGCCGTTCGTGTCATACCAGACGGTGTCGCCGATCGAGGCGTCGCCGCTGTCGGTCTCGACGAGCCCCGCGTCGATCTTCTTCTGGCGCTCGCTTTCGCTCAGCTTGATGACACCGGTGATGCCGGTCGAGGTATTTGCGTCGGAGTCGTTGTTCGCCGCCTCCGGACCGACCGTGGAGCGCTTGGTGAACTCGGTACCGTCAGGTGCGATGAACTTCACGCGATAGTTGCCCGCCGGCAGGTCGTCGAAGAGATACTTGCCGCTCGCACTCGTCGTCGTGCTCTCGATGAGCTTGCCGCCGGAGGTCAGCAGCTGGACCGTGACGCCGGCGACGCCCGCCTCGCCCGAGTCGCGCCGCCCGTCGCCGTCCGTGTCGAGGAAAACCGTGTCGCCGATCGAGGCGTCGCAGGGATCGCCCTTCACAAGGCCCGCGTCGACCTTCGTCTGCTTCTCGCCCTTGCTCAGCTTGACGGTGTAGGTGTTGCCCGACGATGTGGCATCGGAATCCTTGCCCGATTTCTCGGGATTCGAGGTGGAGCGCTTCGTGAATTCGTGCCCGTCCGGGGCGGTGAACTTGACCTTGTAGGAACCGGGCTTCAGGTCGTCGAAGAGATACTTGCCGTTGGCATCGGTCTTGGTCGTCGCAAGCGTCTTGCCGCCAGTGCTGAGCAGCTTGACCGTGACACCGGCGACGCCCGCTTCGCCGCGGTCCTGGATGCCGTCGCCGTCCTTGTCGAACCAGACCCTGTCGCCGATCGAGCCCTTGTCCTTGGATTTCTCGTTCTTGTCGCGGACCTCGATCCGAATGTTTTCTCGCTCGGGCTCGCGGATCTTCCGGTCGGAATCGCGGATCAGGGTGACGTTGTAGACGTTGTCCCGTCCGCTGTCGCGGGGCGTCTCGAAGTCAGGCGCGGATTTGAACTTCAGCCTGCCGCTGCCATCGACGGTGAACAGCCTCGCATCCTTGCCCGCGAGCTTGTAGGTCACTTTCGCGCTGGAGTCGAAATCCTTCACGAAAACCTGGTTTTCGTAAATCTTGATGGTGCGGGTCGGTGTTTTCGAGCCGTTCCTGGACATACATCATCCCTGTCTTTAAGCAAAGTCTGATCGCAGCGCGGTGTGCGCAGTGGGATTGACCAATTCTCTTGGGTTTTTATTCTTACTGCTTTCGTCATAGATTCTCTTTCGCGACATCGGCAACTGAATTCGTGCGCGGATCGGGAGCGACAATCCGTCGCCCCCCGCGCTATCGCGGCTCAGATCGGAACGAGCGTCATGAACATGGGCGGCTCGGGATCGTGTCCGATCGCTGCCCCATCCAGCGCGTCCGTCGCGAGCGTGTGGGGCGTGGCATGCCGGGGCCGAGGCCCGAAATCGGCCGGCCGGGTCACGATCCTCCGGCCAGAAAGGCTCCCACCTCGCGCTGAAACCTCGGCCAGCCGGGATCGTCCTCCAGGATCAGGTGATTGCGCCCGTCCAGCCCGACGAAACGCGCGGCGGAAATGTGCGTCGCAAGGAACCGGCCCTCCGCGAAAGGCTGCACCGCGTCGTCGCGGCAATGCAGGATCAGGGTGGGCACGCGGACGCTCGGCAACAGGTCGACCACATCCATGCGGTCGGAGACGAGGCGCAGCCGGACCGCGTTCTCGGCGGAGGTCGTCTTGCGCTGGAGCTCGTTGAACCAGTCCATCTGCTCGGGCGTGCCGCCGGGAACGAAGAGCGAGGTGAAGACCTGCCGGAAGGCCGGGTTGTCCTGACCCCAGCCGGTCCGCATCAGCGTCAGCATCGCTTCCCCCTGTTCGATGTCGATGGCGGAGCCCCGCAGGTGCCGTCCGCGCGCGAAACCGCCGTAGAGGACGAGCTTGCTGACCCGTTCCGGGTGCTTCACGGCATAGGCGATCGAGAAGGCGCATCCCTGCGACGCGCCGAAGAGGGCGAAGCGGTCGAGCCCCGCCGCGTCGACCACGGCCTCGAGATCGCGGACGAACGCATCGAACGAGATCTCCGGCACCTCCCAGTCCGAGAGGCCATTGCCCCGCGCGTCGTAGCGGACCAGCGTGCGCCCGCGCGCCAGCCAGTGGAGCACGTGGCTCCAGACCGGGCTCTCCCAGTCGTATTCGATGTGGTTGAGCCAGTTGCCGGTCTTCACGATCGGAGGCCCGTCGCCGACGCGCGACCAGGCGAGGCGGACACCGTCGCTGGTCTCGCAGAACCGGACCTCCTGGCGCGGCGGCGTCCGCGGGACCGGTATCGGCGCGTCGGTCGCGACGGCCTCTCCGACGAAGCGGTACCCGCGGCGCGAAACGGTCCTGATGAGCTTCTGCTCGCCGCCGGTGTCGCCGATCGCGACGCGCGCCGCGCTGACGCGGCTGGTCAGCGTCGAGAGCGACACGATGCGCCCGCGCCAGACCGTCTCGAAAAGCTCGTCGACGCCCACGACCCGATCCTGGTTGCGGATGAGATAGGCGAGCACCTCGAAAACCTGCGGCTCGACCGGCACCCGAACGCCGTTCCGCAGCAGTTCCAGCCGTTCCAGGTCGAGAACGCAGTCGCGAAATCGCAGCCGCACGGGCGTTAACCTCCGCTGGACAAGGGGGGCTCAGGACAATCTGGAGCGAAACTCAAGTGCGCCTCGAAGACTCCGGACCTCGACGCGGGCAGACTCGACGACAATTGTAAGAGTAAAGCGATTCGACAGAGGCACAAAGTTCCGCCTCGATCTTTGGCTCGGATGCGCGGCCCACAAGTTCCGGGCCGCGTGTCCAGTCCACCCCCCAACCGACCCGGGAACAGCACCGTGAACCGCCGCGGGCGATTTTTCTGTCCGGGCGGTGAACCGGTCGGGCGCGCGTTGCGACAAACCTCACGCGACACCGGACCAGCAGGCTTCCCGGCGGGTCGCGAACTTTGTTGGAGACATTTGGATGGCTACGATTATTGGCAACCCCTCGAGTGAAATCATCTTCGGCACCGGAGCCGCCGATTCGATCGACGCCCGCGGGGGCGACGACACCGTCCGCGGGCGAGGCGGCGACGACACCGTACTCGGCGGGGCGGGGGATGACGTCCTCCGCGGCAACGCCGGCAACGATGTGCTGATCGGCAACATCGGCGCCGACACGATGAGCAGCGGCGGCGGTGATGACCGGATGATCTGGAACAACGGCGACGGCTCGGACCGCATGAACGGGGGCGGGGGGCTCGACACCGTCGAGGTCAACGGCTCCACCACCGATGGCGACGATTTCACCATCGCGGCCAACGGCGCCCGCGTGGACTTCGACCGCGTCAACCTCATCCCGTTCAGCCTCGACATCGGCACGACCGAGGTTCTGGAGGTCAACGGCGGCGGCGGGAACGACTCGATCACCGGTGGCGCGGGTCTCGCCGGTCTGATCGCGCTCGAACTGAGCGGCGGCGCGGGCGACGACCAGATCACCGGCGGCGACGGCGACGATGTGCTGAACGGCGACGGCGGCGACGATGTACTCGTCGGCTTCCGCGGCGCCGACACGATGCGCGGCGGTGGCGGCGACGACCGGATGATCTGGAACAACGGCGACGGCTCGGACCGCATGAACGGCGGTGGTGGGCTCGACACCGTCGAGGTCAACGGCTCCACCACCGATGGCGACGATTTCACCATCGCGGCCAACGGCGCGCGCGTCGATTTCGACCGCGTCAACCTCATCCCGTTCAGCCTCGACATCGGCACGACCGAGGTTCTGGAGGTCAACGGCGGCGGCGGGAACGACTCGATCACCGGTGGCGCGGGTCTCGCCGGTCTGATCGCGCTCGAACTGAGCGGCGGCGCGGGCGACGACCAGATCACCGGCGGCGACGGCGACGATGTGCTGAACGGCGACGGCGGCGACGATGTACTCGTCGGCTTCCGCGGCGCCGACACGATGCGCGGCGGTGGCGGCGACGACCGGATGATCTGGAACAACGGCGACGGCTCGGACCGCATGAACGGCGGTGGTGGGCTCGACACCGTCGAGGTCAACGGCTCCACCACCGATGGCGACGATTTCACCATCGCGGCCAACGGCGCGCGCGTCGATTTCGACCGCGTCAACCTCATCCCGTTCAGCCTCGACATCGGCACGACCGAGGTTCTGGAGGTCAACGGCGGCGGCGGGAACGACTCGATCACCGGTGGCGCGGGTCTCGCCGGTCTGATCGCGCTCGAACTGAGCGGCGGCGCGGGCGACGACCAGATCACCGGCGGCGACGGCGACGATGTGCTGAACGGCGACGGCGGCGACGATGTACTCGTCGGCTTCCGCGGTGCCGATACGATGCGTGGCGGGGGCGGTGACGACCGGATGATCTGGAACAACGGCGACGGCTCGGACCGCATGAACGGCGGCGGCGGCTCCGACACCGTCGAGGTCAACGGCTCCACCAACGATGGCGACGATTTCACCATCGCGGCCAACGGCGCGCGCGTCGATTTTGATCGCGTCAACCTCATCCCGTTCAGCCTCGACATCGGCACGACCGAAGTGCTCGAGGTCAACGGCGGCGGCGGCAACGACTCGATCACCGGCGACAACGGACTCGACGGCCTGATCGCGCTCGAACTCGACGGCGGCGCCGGGCGGGACGTGCTGGAGGGCGGGGACGGCGACGACCTGCTGACCGGCGGAAACGGAAGCGACACCTTTGTCTTCGGCCGGGGCAGGGACACGATCACCGACTTCCAGAACGGTCAGGACAAGATCGAGTTCCAGGGGTTCGCCTGGCTCGACAACTTCGGCGAGTTGGCCGGCCGCATCCAGGACCTCGGCGACGACGTGAAGATCGAGCTCGGAGTGAACGACCTCATCATCGAGAACGTCGCCCCGACGATCTTCGACGCGGGCGACTTCATCTTCTGAGCAACGCACCGGTCCGAGCAGCGCATCGGGCCGGCCCTCCCCACCGGCACGCCA
>NZ_JBKQWU010000119.1:0-5430 GCF_047275745.1 Amaricoccus sp. W119
GCGCGTTCCGCGCTCCAGCCGAGATGCGACTGGAGCGCGCGCGCGAGGTTCTCCTCCTCCCGCCCGCTGGTGTTCTCATGGGAATAGAGATGAACGGTGACGGTCCGCAGCGCGTTCCTGTCCCGCTCGCCGCGCGCGCGGTGCAACCGGGCGATGATACCGTAGCGCGGCCCGAAGAGGAGGGCGAGCGCGAGGAATACGCCGGTCATCACCGCCATCATGCCGCCGATCGACACGTCCCAGGCGACCGCCAGCCAGTAGCCGGAGATGCTGGAGGCGATGGCGATCAGCGCGCCCAGCACGACGATAAGCCAGAGCCGGTCCGTCAGCAGATAGGCGGCCGAGGGCGGCACGATCACGAAGGCGATGAAGAGCACCGCGCCGACCGCGTCGAAGGCCGCGACCGCCGTCGCGCTCGTGAGGAACAGCAGCGCGTAGAACAGGACCGCCGGCGCGAAGCCGAGCGCCGCGGCGAGGCCGGGATCGAAGGTGGTGATCTTCAGCTCCTTGTAGAGCAGCGAGACGAAGAGCAGGTTCACCACCGTCACGATCCCCATCGCGACCACGGATCGCGGCATCTCGATGCCCAGCACCGTGACCGTATCGAGCCAGACGAAGCCGATCTCGCCCAGGAGCACCGCGTGCTGGTCGATGTGCACGTCGCGGGCGTAGACGTTGATGAGCAGCACGCCGATCGAGAACAGCGCCGGGAAGACCAGACCGATCGACGCGTCGTATTTCACGCGATGCGTGCTGAACAGGAGCTCGGTCAGGAAGACGGTCAGCACGCCCGTCAGCGCGGCGCCGATGATCTGGACCGGACCGCTCTGCGCGCCGGTCAGCATCCAGACCACGACGATGCCGAAGATGATCGAATGGCTGATCGAATCCGAGAGCATGCTGTTGCCGCGCAGGACCAGGAAGGTCCCGACCAGGCTCGACGCGCAGCCGACCAGCGCGCCGGTCAGGATGATCATCATCGTCGTATTGGCGAAGAAGGAATCAAGCATGATCAGCGCCCTCCGCCGAGTTCACGTTCGAGCCGTTCGGCCTCGGCGAAACCGGCCGGGGTCAGCTCCCAATGCGGCGTGGTCTCGGGCTCGTGCCTGACGGGCCGGACCAGTCCGCGGCTTTCCAGCCGGGCGATCGCTCCGCGCGTGGCCGTGCCGTGAAAGGCGTCGAGCGCGCCCAGCTCGACCGGATATTTCCGGTCATGGTGCTCGGTTGCCATGCCGTAGAGCGTCGAGAGCACCTGCCGGCCCGCGAGCCCGCGCCGCTCGCGCCAGCGCCGGACCATGTCCCGTGCGATGCCGCGTTCGGGTGCGAAGAACAGGGAGACCATCACGATGACGGTGATCGTGAGGACGATCAGCGGCCCGGTGGCAAGCCCGCGCGCCGTCGCGCTGAGCGCCGCGCCCACCACGCCCGCGATGGTGCCGAAGACCGCCGAGAGCAGCACCATGGTTCCGAGCCGCCGCGTCCATTGGCGCGCCGCCACCGCCGGTGCGATGATCATCGCCGTCATGAGCACGACGCCCACCATCTGCAGCCCCACGATGACCGCGAGGGCGACCATGGTGGTCATGGCGACCTCGAGCGCCACGACCGGAAGGCCGATCGAGGCGGCGAAGCCGGGATCGAAGGAGACGAGCTTGAACTCCTTCCAGAGCAGCGCCACGAGCGCCAGCGCCGCGGCGGCGATCCCGCCCATGATCCAGAGATCGCTCCTGAGAATGGCGGCCGCCTGACCGAAGAGGAAGGAGTCGAGCCCGCCCTGCGAGGCATTGCCGCCGCCCTGGATATGGGTCAGCAGCACGACGCCGATCGCAAACGAGACGCTGAGCGCGATGCCGAGCGCCGCGTCGGTCTTGAGCCGGCTCATCCGGGTCAGGAGCAGCACGACGAGGGCGGCGGCGGCCCCGGTCATCAGGGCGCCGAACAGGATGCTGCCGATATCGCGCGTCCCGGCGATCAGGAAGCCGATGCAGATGCCGGGGAGCGCGGCATGGGAGAGCGTGTCGCCGAGCAGGCTCTGCTTGCGCAGCACGGCGAAACAGCCGAGCACCCCGCTCGATACGCCGAGCAGCGCCGCGCCCATGGCGACGGTCTGGATCGTGTAATCCGAAAGCAGCCCGAGCATGTCAGGCCTCGCTCCGGAGCGGCTCCGCCGGCTCGTCGTCCTGGAACGCCTCGCGCTCGATCAGCGCGATCTGGCCGCCATAGGCACGGCGCAGGTTCTCGGCGGTATAGACCTCGGCGACCGGCCCCTGCGCGATGGCGCGCACGTTGAGAATGACCATCCAGTCGAAATAGGACCGGACCGTCTGGAGGTCGTGATGCACCACGATGAGCGTCTTTCCCTGCTTTCGCAGCCGGTGGAGGATATCGACGATCGCCCGTTCGGTGGTGGCATCGACGCCCGCCATCGGTTCGTCGAGGAAATAGATGTCGGCCTGCTGGACGAGGGCGCGGGCGAGGAAGACGCGCTGCTGCTGCCCGCCGGAAAGCTGGCTGATCTGGCGGTCGGCGAAGTCCTGCATGCTGACCTGTTCGAGCGACTGGTAGGCGGCCTCCCGCTCCCGCTTGCCCGGCCGCCTGAGCCAGCCGAGCTTGCCGTAGAGCCCCATGCCGACCACGTCGAGCGCGGTGGTCGGAAAGTCCCAGTCGACGGAGGAGCGCTGCGGCACGTAACCCACGCGTCGCCGCTGGGATTTGTAGGGGCGGCCGAAGACGCGGACATGCCCGGCGGTCGGCGTGATCAGCCCGAGCACCGTCTTGATGAAGGTGCTCTTGCCGGCACCGTTCGGCCCGACGATGGCGGCCATGACGCCGGGCGGGATGTCGATGTCGATATCCCAGAGCACCGGCTTGCTTTCATAGCTGACCGTCAGGTCTTCGACATGGAGGGCCAGCTGCGGTTCGTGCAATTGTTCGGTCAAGTTCAATGCCTTCCTGAGAACGACGGGTGGCGGCGTGACGGCTGGGCCCGGCTCACTCGGCCGCGGCCATGCTCACGCCCCATTGTTCGGCCCATCCCGCGAGGGCCTCGGGCAGTGGGGGAACCGTTCCGCCGAGCGCCTCGGTGATGGTCCGGGTGTTCGCGAAGATCATGCCGATATAGGTCCCGCCGGCGGTACCCTCCTCGCCCATCGCGTCCGAATAGAGCGAGCCGCCGATCTCGACCGTGTTGCCTCGCTGACGAACCGCGTCGATGACGGCCTGCACCATCCGGGGATTGATCGTGCTTTCGATGAAGACCGCCGGAACGCCCGTCTCGGCCACGAGCGCGGCGGTCGCGCGAATGTCGGCGATGCTCGCCTCGGACTGGGTGGTGAGGCCCTGAAGCCCCGCGACCTCGATGCCATAGGCGCGGCCATAGTAGCCGAAGGCGTCATGGGCGGTCACCAGCGAGCGCTGGCTTTCCGGGATCGTGCCGATCGACTCGCGCGCCCATGCGTCGAGCGCGGTGAGCTGCGCGACATAGGCTTCCGCGTTGGTGGCGAATTCCTCGGCGCAGGCCGGGCGAAGCTCGCCCAGCGTGGTCGCGATCGTGGGCGCGAGCCGGGACCAGAGACCCGCGTCCATCCAGAGATGCGGGTCGACGCCGTAGGCGCCCTGGACCTTGATCAGCTCGGATTCCGGGATCGAGGATTCCGACAAGGCGACCGTCGGCTTGCGCTCGCCGAACTTCGCCAGCACCGCGCCGAGCTGCCCTTCGAGGAAATAGCCGGAATAGAGGATGATCTCCGTGGTCTCGAACGCCCGGACGTCCGCCGCGCGTGCCTGATAGAGATGCGGATCGACGCCGGGGCCCATGATCGAGGTGACCTCGGCGCAGTCTCCGGCGACGTTCTTCGCCACGTCGCCGATCATGCCGACCGTCGCGACCACGTCGATCGCCTCTTCCGCGAGGGCCGGAGCCGCCGCGATGCCGAGCCACCCGGCCGCGGCGGCGGCCGTGAGCAAGCACTTCATTGAGAGCTTTCCCTAACTGTTCGTGCAACGACTATTTAATATAGCACTTGCTATATTGTGGGCGCGCTGTCAAGCGGCTGCGCGACGTGTAGTTCACGCCGGGTGCCTCCGGGTGCCGCGACCGTCAGACAGGCTGCGATGCGACGAAGCGCGAGAATGCCTCGAGGGTTTCCCGGCTGACGTAGTGCTCGATGCCTTCCGCGTCGTGCCGGGCCACCTCGTCGCTCACCCCGATCGCCCGCAGGAAGCGCTCGACGATCTCGTGCCGCCGGTGGCACTCGGCCGCGAGACGCTGCCCCTCCGCCGTCAGGAAGACGCCGCGATAGGGTTTGCGGAGGATGAGGCCATCCTCGGCGAGACGTTTCAGCATCTTGGCGACGGTCGGCTGGGCGACGCCCAGCCGGCGGGCGATGTCGACCTGCCGCGCCTCGCCCTCCTCGGCGATCAGATCCGCGATCAGTTCGACGTAATCCTCGACCAGCTCCGTGCGGCGTGCGTCCCGTGTCTTCTGGAACGCCTCGGCATGGCTCTCCGCGTCGCGGGTCTCACGAGGTCCATGATCAGGCGGCTGTGGCATGGGCGACGGTCCGGGGGCGGGGAATCTTCACTCGGACCAACACATATAGCTGATGCTAAGAAACCGCAACCGCGACTCCCCGCCGGCCCGGCGCTCCGGACCGGCCGGCGATCCCCGAAGCGGCTAGTTGCCCGCTTCGAGAAACCGGATCAGCGCGCCCATGTTCTCGATATAGGCCGAGGTCGAGATCCCGGTCTCGGGCGTGTCGGTCTCGTAGGGCGAGGTGTCGTAGTCGTCCCCGACATGGGTTCCGGAGAAATCGCCCTCCGAGGGTTCCGCCGGGGCGGGGCCGATATAGGGCTTGCTCGTCCCGACGAGTTCCGTCGGCCAGTAGCCCTCGTCGTTCAGCGCGGCGACCAGACCCGCCGCCGCGTCGGCGTCGACGGTCTCGCCGCCGCCGCTCGCCTCCGGCGCGTTGAGGTCGGACACATCCACATCGTCGAGCGTGAAGAACTCGGGCAGCGACACCACGTTGCCATGCATCAGCGGCGAATTCGCCGTCACATCCGCCACCGGCGCGGAGGTCAGCTCGTCGTAGCGGGCGCGCATCCCGTCGAGATCGATCTCGCGCTTGCCGGAATAGTGGCCGAGCAGGTTCTCCGGGCTGTAATCCCAGAAGTATTCGCCGCTGACCGCGTTCGACCCCCGCCGGTGCACGTAGATCGGACGATCGCTGCCGATCTCGATGAAGGTCGGGAACTGCCGCCCGTTCAGCCACTGGTCCTCGGGTAGCCGAACGCGCTCCAGCCAGCCGAGCCCTTCATTGGGCCGGGGCACGGTTTCTTGAGACAGCGTCGAGCGCTACTTTCCCGAGGAACGGGGGTAGAGCATGGACGACAAGAGCGACGTGAAACCTGGCGCGACGGAGGCCTCGGCCC
>NZ_JBKQWU010000120.1:0-5163 GCF_047275745.1 Amaricoccus sp. W119
CGCCCGATCAGATCCGGGCCGCGCAACTCGGCCTTGAAACCGAAGCCGCCACGGTCAAACTGGCGGCGTAACCGGCGCAAAGCGCTGTCTCAAATCCGTGCCCCGGTACAGCCGTTGACAGTCCTCATCGAGACCCGCGCGCCCTGGAGCACTCCCTGGCAAGCCGTGGCGCCTCATCTCCGCGTGATCGCCTTCTACGGCCTGTTGATCGCCCTGTCGGCCTTCTACCTCATGCCCGTCTACATGATGGTCGTGAACGGGATGAAATCGGCGACCGAGGTCTCCATCGCCACGATGTGGCACCTGCCCCGGAGCTTCGGGCTCGGCGGGTTCGAGGAGGCCTGGGCGAGGCTCTCGTCCTCCTTCCGGAACAGCCTCTTCATCACCATCACCGCGACGATCCTCTCCTGCCTCGTCGGCTCGATCACCGGCTATGTGCTCTCGCTCTGGCGGTTCAGGGGTGCGAACCTGATCTCCGTGCTGCTCATCTTCGGGATGTTCATCCCCTACCAGAGCATCATCG
This sequence comes from Amaricoccus sp. W119, assembly GCF_047275745.1. Taxonomy (NCBI): domain Bacteria; kingdom Pseudomonadati; phylum Pseudomonadota; class Alphaproteobacteria; order Rhodobacterales; family Paracoccaceae; genus Amaricoccus; species Amaricoccus sp. W119. The sequence goes on from NZ_JBKQWU010000120.1 coordinate 524, forward strand.
TGCCGCTGGTCTTCTTCACCCAGAAGATCGGGCTCTACGGCTCGGTCTGGGGGCTCATCCTGGTCCACATGATCTACGGCCAGTCGGTCAATGCGCTGATCTTCGGGAACTACTACCGGAGCGTGCCGCGTTCGCTGATCGAAGCCGCGAAGGTGGACGGCGCGGGCGTCTGGAAGGTCTACTGGAAGATCATCCTGCCGATCTCTCCCCCGGCCTTCGTGGTGGCTGCGATCTTCCAGTTCACCAATATCTGGAACGACTTTCTCTTCGGCGTGACCATAGTTCCGAACCCGCAGGCCCAGCCCGTGACCGTGGCGCTCAACAACCTCGCGGGCAACTTCTCGGTCGACTGGAACGTGGTGATGGCCGGCGCGGTGATCGCGGCGCTGCCAACGGCGATCCTCTATGTCGTGCTTGGCCGCTACTTCGTGCGCGGTCTGGTCTCCGGCTCCGTGAAATCCTGAGGAATGAAACGATGACCACCGCGGTATCAATCGTAACGGGCGGGCGGCGCGGGATCGGCCGCGCCATCGGCCGGTCGCTGGCTGAACGGGGGCGCAACATCCTCGTCGTCGATGTCGAACAGGACGAGGCCGCCGAGGAGACGCTCGCGCTCCTGCGCGAACAGGGCATCGAGGCGGCGTTCCTCACGGCGGATGTCGGCGACGAGACCCTGCACGAGGGCATCCTCGACGCCGCCGGGCAGCTCGGCACGCTGACGACGCTCGTCAACAACGCCGGTGTCTCCTCGACGGTCCGCGGCGACATGCTCGATCTCCCCGTCGAGAGCCTCGACCGCGCCCTGCGGATCAACCTCCGCGCCCCGTTCCTGCTCAGCCAGGCGTTCAGCCGGCGGCTGATCAGGACGAAGGCGGCCGACACGCATTTCTGCTCGATCGTGAACATCACCTCGGTCAACGTGGAGATGATCGGCGTCAATCGGCCCGACTATTGCGTGACCAAGACCGGGCTCTCGATGGCGACCCGTCTCTTCGCGGCGCGGCTCGCCGAGGAGCGGATCCACGCCTACGAGGTCCGGCCCGGCATCACCATGACGGAGATGACCGAGCCCTCGCGGGAGAAATACGATCGCGTCATCGGGGACGGACTGGTGCCCATGCGACGGTGGGGCGAGCCCGCGGACATCGGCGAGGCGGTCGCGGAACTCGCGAGCGGAGCTTTCAGATTTTCCACCGGCGACGCGGTCTTCGTCGACGGCGGTCTCCACCTCTACAGGCTCTAGGACAATGGAACAGCATCTTCTCAAGGACGACGCCTGCGACGGCGTCCTCTTGCTCCGCGTCAATCGCCCGGAACGGCGCAACGCGCTGACCAAGCAACTCGTGCTCGACATCGCCGCCGCGCTCGAAACGGCGGCGGCGGCGCGCGAAATCCGGTCCGTGATCATCACCGGCGACGACCGCGCGTTCAGCGCGGGCGCCGACATCCACGAAGTCAACGAGCGCGGTCTCGCCGCCATCCTCGATGAGGAAAGGCTGGCCGCCTGGCGGGCGATCGAGGCTTTCCCGAAACCGCTGATCGCCGCGGTCCGGGGCTTCGCCTTCGGCGCGGGAAACGAGCTCGCCATGATGTGCGATCTCGTGGTCGCGGGGGAGGGCGCCAGGTTCGGCCAGCCCGAGGTCAAGATCGGCGGCATGGCCGGAGACGGCGGGACGCAACGTCTGCCCCGCCTCGTCGGCCGGCAGATGGCGGCGAAGATGCTGCTGACCGGCGCGCCGATCTCGGCCGCGGAAGCGAAGGACGCGGGCCTCGTCTGCGACGTGGTGGCGGACGACAAGGTGGTCGAGACGGCGCTCGACCTCGCCCGCGGCATCGTGCGCAACGCCCCGGTCTCGGTCGCGGCGACGAAGGCCCTCATCCGGCGGTCCGACGAGGCCGGGCTCGCGGACGGCCTCCGCTGCGAGCGCGAGGCCTTGCTGAGCGTCTTCCAGTCCGACGATCGTATCGAAGGCATGCGGGCCTTCGCCGAAAAACGTCCGCCCTCCTGGTCCGGCTGCTAACCAACCTTCGGGATATCGACAATGCACATCATGATCATCGGCGCGGCGGGAATGATCGGCCGCGGGCTCGCCGACCGCCTCGCCCAAGCGGGCGAGATCGGCGGCGAGCCGATCACGAAGTTCACACTGGTCGACGTCGTGCCGCCCGCGGCCCCCGACACGGCCGGCGCGGAGGTCGAATGCATCACCGCCGATCTGTCGGAGGCCGAAGCGGCCCCGCGGCTGATCAAGGGCCGGCCGGACACGATCTTCCACCTCGCGGCCATCGTCTCCAGCGACGCGGAGGCGAATTTCGAGAAAGGCTACCGGATCAATCTCGACGGGACGCGTCATCTCTTCGAGGCGATCCGCCTCGAAGGCGAGATCTCGGCCTATCGTCCGCGGGTCGTCTTCACCTCGTCGCTCGCCGTGTTCGGCCAGCCTCTGCCCGACATCATTCCGGACGATTTCGTGCTCGCGCCCCTGTCGAGCTATGGCACGCAGAAGGCGATCTGCGAACTCCTGCTCGCGGATTACTCGCGCCGGGGCTTTCTTGACGGCGTGGCGCTTCGCCTGCCCACCATCTGCGTCCGGCCAGGGAAACCGAACAAGGCCGCGTCGGGCTTCTATTCCAGCATCATCCGCGAGCCGCTCGCGGGCCAGGAGGCGGTGCTGCCGGTGGCGAGGGACCTGCGACACTGGTTCGCCAGCCCCCGTTCGGCGGTCGGCGCGCTCATCCACGCAGGCTCGATCGACCTTGCAAGCCTCGGCGCGCGCCGGAGCCTCAACCTCCCGGGCGTCTCCGCCACGGTCGGCGACCAGATCGAGGCGCTGCGCCGCGCGGCCGGCGACGCGGCGGTCGACCTGATCCGGCAAGAGGAGGATCCCGCCGTCCTCGAGATCGTATCGTCCTGGCCGCGCGCCTTCACGGCGGAGCGGGCAAGCGGGCTCGGCTTCACGGCGGAATCCTCGATGGACGAGATCATCCGCGTCCACATCGAGGACGAGCGCGGCGAGGCGGCCGAATAACGCGGGAACCCGGGCGGCGGGCGGCCGGGCATTTCCATCAGCGACGGTCCAGGGCGGGCGGCTCATGCCTGCCGGGCCATCTTCGCAGTCATTCAGGGTCATATCATGCTACTCGGCTGTATCGCGGACGACTTCACCGGGGCGAGCGATCTCGCCAACATGCTCTCGAAGAACGGAATGACCACCGCCCAGTTCAGCGGTGTTCCAACGTCGGGCGTGCCGGCCTGCGATGCCGGCGCCGTCGCACTCAAGACACGTTCGATCCCGGCGGGCGAAGCGGTCGAGGAAGCGATCAAAGCTCTGGACTGGCTCATCGCGCAAGGCTGCGAGCAGTTCTTCTTCAAATATTGCTCGACCTTCGATTCCACCGAAGCTGGCAATATCGGCCCGGTCGCCGAGGCGCTGCTCGATCGGCTCGGCGAAGATCAGGCGATCGTCTGCCCCGCCTTTCCCGAGACCGGGAGGACGCTCTATCAGGGGCATCTCTTCGTCAACGGGACGCCGCTCCATGAATCGGGGATGGAGAACCACCCGCTCAACCCCATGACGGATGCGAACATCGTCCGATGGCTCGGGAAGCAGGCGAGATCCGAGATCGGCCTCGTCGCCCATGAGACCGTCCGGCGGGGTCCGCGGGCCATCGCCGAGGCGCTGCGGGAGTTCCGCGTGCAACGTGTCCGTCTGGTCGTCGTCGACGCGCTCGCGGACGAGGATCTCGCCCGGATCGGCGAAGCGGTCGCCGATCGCCGCCTTGTCACCGGTGGTTCGGGGGTCGCGCTCGGTTTGCCCGCCAATTTCCGGCGGGCCGGCAAGCTTGGAGCTCCGGCGGCGACCCCACCGGGCGTGCGGGGACCGGCGGTCGTGCTCTCGGGCTCCTGCTCGCGGATGTCGCAGCGGCAACTCGAAGCTTTTCTGCGCGACCATCCCGGACTGGCGCTGGAAGCCGGCGACCTCATGGCTGGCACCATGACACCGGAGAAGGCGCTCGCTTTCGCCCTTGAACACGATGGGGAAACGGTCGCCATCCATTCCAGCGCCGACGCGGACACCGTTTCGGCCGCCCAGGCCGAATTCGGCCGGGAACGGGTGGCCAGCGCGATCGAAGGCTTCTTCGCGAGCCTCGCGGTCCTCCTGGCCGGTGCCGGCTTCACCCGCTTCGTGGTCGGCGGCGGCGAAACCTCCGGCGCGGTCGCGAAAGCGCTCGGCATCGACCAGTTCCTGCTCGGCCCCGAAATCAGCCCCGGCGTCCCGGCCCTCTTCGGCGAAGCGGAGGGCCGACCGATCGGCCTCGCCCTCAAGAGCGGAAACTTCGGCTCAGCCGATTTCTACGATAGAGCCGCGGCGGCGCTGTCGATGGATTGTCCTGTGAACCGGGGAGCGCCAGTCGACCGGGAGACCTCGAGCGATGCCGACCCCAAAGCTTCCGCGATACTTGCTACCCGTACCTTGTGACGCGGAAGCTGCGCGATGCGCCGACGCTCATCCAGGCTCAGTTTGACGACTGGACACCCTGAAGGACCTCTCGCTTTGACGAGCCTTGGGTGATTCCGTGGCTTTGGCGGCGACGGGGGTATGGGATGTCGGAACAGCGCGGGTTCTTCGATCTGGACG
>NZ_JBKQWU010000121.1:0-5050 GCF_047275745.1 Amaricoccus sp. W119
GCCGCAAGCGGGAAACTCTAGTCGGGCTACGCCCTCCCGCCGTTCCCCGCTTGCGGCGCCAAGTGGCCTACTTTTGCGCCGCCCAACGGCCTGGTTTTGCTCCGCCGTTGACAAGTGTTTCCGATCGGCCTTGCCAAGGTTCCGGGATGGACCCCGGCCCCGTTCGAAGCCGGCAAGCCGGCGCAGACGCCGCGTAAGGACGTGATGACCGTACCGCGCGGCGCCACGCACCTGTTCAATCCCGACCGTCCGATCGCACCCGAGCTGATCGGCGAGACGATCCGAATTCCGGTACGGGGCAAACGCGCATGAGGCCCGACGTCATTGTCATCGGGAGCGGTTTTGGCGGCGCGGTCCATGCCTGCCGGCTGGCGCAGGCGGGGTTTGCCGTGCTGGTGCTGGAGCGCGGACGGCGCTGGCAGCCCGAAGACTTCCCGCGCGGGCCGGACGACGCCTGGATCTTTGACATCGACGAGCCGGAGAAGCAGAACGGCTGGATCGACATGCGCTTCCTCGACGACATGTGGGTGGCACAGGGCGCCGGCGTCGGCGGCGGGTCCCTGATCTACGCCAATGTTAGCATCGACGCCCGGCCCGACGCCTTCGCCTCCGGCTGGTCGGCGCCGATCAGCTTCGAGGCGCTGGCGCCGCATTATGCCCGGGTGACGGAGATGCTGTCGCCCGAAGTTTTGCCCGAGACCCAACTGACGCTGCGCCACCGGCTGCTGCGCGAGGCGGCCGCGAAGACCGGCGCGTCGCACCGTTACCGTAAGGTGGAACTCGCCGTCTCGTTCGACCCCGAGGGAAGTTACCCGGAGACCCGGCCTGCGGACGAGCGCGCGACGAAGACATTCATCAATCGCTTCGGCCGCACCCAGGGCTACTGCGTTCACGCCGGCAACTGCGACCTCGGCTGCAAGGCCGGCGCGCGCAATACGCTCGACCTCAACTATCTCGCCGTGGCCGAGGATTGCGGCGCGGAGATCCGGCCGCTCTCGCTGGTCTCTCACGTTGCGGCCGAGGGGCCCGGCTATGCGGTAGTGTATGACGAGATCGCCGGGGGCCGGCGGGTCGAGCGGGTAGTGCGGGCGCCGCGCGTGGTGATCGCCGCGGGGTCGCTCGGCTCGACCGAGATTCTGTTCCGCTCGCGCGACCGCTTCGGCACGCTTCCCCGGGTCAGCCGCGCCCTCGGCCAGGGCTGGAGCAGCAATGGCGATTTCCTGACGCCTGCGTTCTATCCGGGACGGGGGCTCTCGCCCAGCATCGGGCCGACCATCACCGGCGCGATCGACTTCCTCGACGGCTCGGACAACGGGGCGCGGTATTTTGTCGAGGACGGAGGCTTCGCCGACGTGATCGGGAATCTGGTGCGGGCGCGGGCAAAGACCGGGCGCTCCAGCCGTGGCGGAGGACTCCTGAAGCGGCTTGCGAACGCCCTAGACGACGGCGACACATTCGAGACGATGATGCCGTGGTTCGGCCAGGCGATGGACGGCGGCGACGGGCGACTCTACTTGGGTCGCGATTGGCTGCGGCCCTGGAAGCGGCGTCTGAAGCTTGACTGGGACGTCGTTCGCTCCGAGCGTGGCGTGGGCGGCCTGATCGCCGCACATGAACGGCTGAGCCGAGCGACCGGAGGCGAGGCGCGGGTGCCCCCGACTTGGACGATCCTGCGCAACCTCGTCACGCCTCATCCGCTCGGAGGCTGCGCCATGGCGGCAGCCCCGGCCGCAGGCGTCGTAGACCACCGCGGCGAGGTCTTCGGTCATCCCGGACTCTACGTCTCGGACGGCGCTGTCTTCCCGCGCCCGATTGGCCTGAACCCGTCCAAGACGATCGCCGCGCTTGCCGAGCGCGCCGCCGCACTGATGATCGCGGACGAGAGGCCAGCCGGCTCTTAGAAGCAGCGCAGGGCAAATCCTCGCGCCGCGAAGGCCGGCTCCTAGTCACTTGAATCTAAAGTTCGGAATGTGCTCGGCTGGAACCTCTGGCAGAAGCGCTTGACGGCGGCGAGGATTTCGTCGGCGGATTTGACCCATCGGAAGGGTTTGCGGTTCTCGTTGTGGGTCTCGGTGAAGGCAAGGATGTCAGCTTCGAGGTCGGCGGTTGAGCGGTGGACGCCGCGACGGAGCCGCTTCCAGGTCAGCCCCGCGAACCAGCGTTCGATCTGGTTGATCCAGCTCGCGCTCCGCGTCGGTCATCCGCTGGCAAGGCGCGGGCACAATGCTCGCGTCGACGATCTCGCGCGCAGGTCATCGCCTAACCACGCCACGACGAGGCTGACGCTCTCGACGGCCGGTGCCATGGCCTGCAGCCGGTCGAGCGCCTCTACCATGTTGAGTCGGCCAGCGCATTCAAGTTCTCGGACACCGTCGCGCCACCATCTTTGCGGATCGCCTGCGTCGCGTAGGTGAGCTCGCCCCAGGCCGGGATCATGGTGACGGCGCGGGTCAGCCCCTCGGCGGTGTCGGAATCGGCGAGCGGGCGGAACACCTCGAAGGAGAGTTGCGGTAGGCGGTTGCCATAGGTCGAGAGCGCCCGGTCACGCAGGAGATCGACCACCGCGCCTGTGCCCTTGTAGGCCGGGTCGTCCAGATCGACCCCGCAACGCGCGTCTCCGAGCGCCGCGTCGCAACTCGTCTGGAAGGTTCGCCCGACCGTCTGGCCGAGCACATGGGCGAGCGAGCTGACCTCGGCGACGAAGGCGAGCCGCCCGCGCCGGATCTGAGCGATGGGGCCGCGCCGCATCAGTACGCGCTGGCCCTGGTCCGCCCAGTTCACCCGCCAGACCTCGACCTCGGCATTGTCCCATCGACCGTCGAGGATGTCGGTCTCGGTGATCCGTTCGATATCAGCACGCCTTCCGCGTCCTGCGCATCGACCGACAGGTCCGAGCCCGACCGCACCTCGGACGCCGTCAGGCCGCTCTCGGGCTCGAAGTCGGTGCCGTCGAAGCTGAGCGTCCGGTCGCGGTTGGTTAAGCCGAAGGTGACGCCGTCGGCCCGGGCGATCCGCCAGCACCAGGCGAGCGTCGTCGTGCGGTCGTCAAGATGGGCCTGCAGCGCGGGTGAGAGGGATTTCACTTCCGCCCCCAGCCGCGAAACAATGCCAGAGAGGCCAGCGCGGACGACACCACACCACCGCCAGCGCCGGTCAAGGCGCAGAGGTTGAAGGGCCTCAGGTGGAAGGTACCGGTCGCCTGATCGAAATCAGCCAGCCCGGCCATCGCCAGACCAGAGGCCGCCAGACAGGCAAGGTAGATTGGCCCACGCGCGAGGTTCCAGTTCATGATGTTGCCCTTCTTTTTGAAATTGTCCAACAGCCTCCGCCACCAAGACGGGACGACAACGGATTGCGCCGGCACCGGCACGCTTGCGGGGCGCAGCAGCGCCAGCGCCTCGTCCTCAGTCAGGCGCCGGATCGGTCGCGAGAAATCGCCGCAGCCGCTACGATCCACCGACCAGACTGGAATGGCTCCGGCGGGCTAGCGGCCCGTTGCGAAGAGGTCGCGTTCAGCCTCGCGGCGGCGGCGGATCGCAACGGGCTTGAGCCAGCCGATGAAGGCTGCTGCCGCTGCGGCTCTGTCGCCCGCGTTCAAGTGCCGGGTTAGCGCCACCTTGGCGATGCCGCCTGTGTTGTAGTGAAACGAGACCAGCGCATCAAATTCGTGCGGCATCAGCGGCACCTTCACGGCGCGCAAAACGTCAGCCTCGTAACGCGCGAGGTCGGACCGGAAGACCCCAAACGCCTCGCGGATCCCGGCATCGAGGTCGGCAGGCACGCCGCGCGGCATCGTGTCCGGATCGGGCGCCCCGGCGGCGCCCGTGTGACCGATGCCGAAGGTCCAGACCTGTTTCACATCACGGTAAGGTCCGGGCACGATCCCTCCGTGCCGGACGAGGGCCAGCAAGCCCCGGTCAGTCATCTGCATGGAAGTCACCCCAGAAGCGAGAGGATCAGGATCAGTGCCGCAATGGCGATGCCGACGCCCAGACGGTGGCGGAAGGCCTGGCCGGGATCGGCCGGGTCGCAGCGCAGGGAGCGCGCGAGGCGGAGAAGGTCATGCATCGCCATCGCCTTTCCCGGCGTGGCGCAGGCGGGCGAGCAGCACCTCGATGAAGGCCGGTCCGAAGACGCCGACCAGATAGGCGGCCGATCCGGCCACGCCCCCGGCCGGGATGACCTCGGGCGGCAGGCCGAGCCAACGGGTGATGAGCGCCATCGACAGGCTGCCCATCCCGGCCGCGATCAGACCGCCGAGCAGGATGTGGCGCAGCGCGTCGCGCAGCCGCATCTTCGTGGTCAGAGCGTTGGTCGCACCGCCGAGCGCCCCCAGGCGGCGAGGATCACCGCCGTGGAGGCGAGCAGTTCCTTCAGCGCCGCCGCCAGAAACCCGATTTCGTCATTCATCGTCGGATCTCCAGAAGCGGAATGGAGGTAATCGAGCCCAGCCGCTCGAGGTCGAGCGTCACGTCGAGAGCGTCGGTGTCGAAGCGGACTGGCACGTCGAATTCGAAGCCAGCGGTGATCGTGACGCCAGCGCCCGGCGCGGTGGTGAAGGTGATGAGGCCGGTCGTGGTTTCGACGGACCATCCAGCGGGCTGCGGCGCACCGTTCAGAGCGACGGCGACCGAGCCCGCGACCGGCTTGGCGATGGTCCGCACCCATGTCTGGCTGCCCGAGGCGTAACGCTTCACCAATTGGAACGCGGTCGTTGCGCCGTCGCCGGTGGCGATCTCCTGGTCGGTGGGCGAAGGCGTGCCTGAGGGCAGGCAGGATTTGTGATCGCCCCAGTCATTGAAGCGGAAGCCATGGAGGCGGCCATTGCGGGCCTCGAAGAAGGCCACGACCGCCGCCAGATCGTCGGCCCGGCGAATGCCGTAGGTGTATAAGTTACCACTTGATCTGACGGACGATGTCCTGAAGCTGAGGTGAGAATGTCCGGGCTATCGCGGGGCCCAGGACACGTTTTACGTCGGCAACATGAAAGGGGTGAGCCAATGGAACGCCAATGGTCCGAGAGACATTGGCGAACGACGGATCTACCAGC
>NZ_JBKQWU010000122.1:0-1258 GCF_047275745.1 Amaricoccus sp. W119
CGGCGGACGCGCCGCGCGGCGGGTACCCGCCTTCCGTGCCTCGGGCGCTCCGGGATCGGAGCGCCCGGCATTTGTCAGTTCCGGGCCTCGTATTCGGCCACGTTCTCCGGCGTGACCAGTTCGAACGGAACGAAGGTCTTCTTCTCGTAGGGCTCGCCCTTGATGATCTTCTGCATCGTGTCGATAGAGTCGATGCCCTGGCCCTCGGCGTTCTGGAACACGGTCACGTCCAGATCGCCCGCGGCCATGGCCGCCATGGCATCCTTGGTCGCATCGACGCCGCCGACCACCACCTCGTCCATCGGAACGCCGGAGGCCTTCAGCGCCTGGATCGCGCCAAGCGCCATCTCGTCGTTGTTGGAGAAGACCGCCGCCGGCCGGATGCCGCTGGTGAGCCAGTTCGTCATCAGGTCGATGCCCGGCGTACGCATGTAGTTCGCGGTCTGCTCGTCGACGATCGTGATCCCCGAGCATTCCGGGGTCTCGAGCACGTTGCGGACACCTTCCGTCCGGCCGCGCTGGCCCGAAGTGCCGAGCAGGCCGAGCATGATGACCCCCTCGCCTTCGCCCCCGAGCCGCTTGCAGATCTCCTGGGCCTGGAGGGTGCCCGCGAGCACTTCGTCCGAGCCGACCCAGGCCTGCTTGTCGGGCAGGCTGTCGCCATTCGGCGGCATCAGATTGACGAAGACGAGCGGAACCCCCGCCCCGGCGGCGGCGGCCGACATCGCGGCGCCCGAGTCGGCATCCACGAGCAGGACGATGATCCCGTCGACGCCCGAGGCGATGAAGTTGTCGATCTGACTCTGCTGGCGCGAGATGTCGCCGCTGGCATCCTCGAATTGCAGGGTCACGTCGTCGAGCGTCGCCGCGTACTCCTGCATGTTGTTGCGGAGCACCGTCTGCCAGTTGTCATCGAAGAGCGCCATGCTGACACCGATGGTCTCGGCCTGCGCCGCGCCCGCGACGAGCGCCGCGAGGGCGCCTCCGAGCAGATACTTCCTCATATGTATTTCCTCCCGTTGATTAAATTCGGTCTCAGGCGAAGTCCGGCCTCGTCCAGGCGAGCGCGCCTGCCTCGTGACAATTCACCACCGCCTCCACGAAAGCCACACCTTTCAACCCGTCATAGGCGGTGGGAATCCCCTCCGCCGCCGGCCCGGGTTCGCGGCCGAGGCCCCGCGCGCGGATCGCCTCGGCGAAGCCGGAATAGAGATTGGCGAAGGCCTCGATATAGCCCTCCGGGTGGCCCGGAGGCGTG
>NZ_JBKQWU010000122.1:1298-5020 GCF_047275745.1 Amaricoccus sp. W119
GGCGAAGCCGGAATAGAGATTGGCGAAGGCCTCGATATAGCCCTCCGGGTGGCCCGGAGGCGTGCGGACCCGGGAGCGGGTCGCGTCCGTCAGATCCTCGCGGCCGCGCTTGACGGTCGAAGGCGCGCCGAAGAGCGGCGTGAAGACGAGCTCGTTCGGATGCTCCTGGCTCCAGACGAGGCTGCCCTTGGCGCCGAAGACGCGGAGCCGGAGCCCGTTCGACTGGCCGATCGCCACCTGGCTCGACCAGAGCAGCCCGCGCGCGCCGCCCTGGTAGCGGATCATCACATGCGCGTTGTCGTCGAGCGCCCGGCCCGGCACGAAGGTCGCGAGATCGGCGGCGATCGCCTCGGCCTTGAGGCCGGTGACATAGCCCGCGAGATGGTAGGCATGGGTGCCGATGTCGCCGATCGAGCCGCCCCGGCCGTTCTTCTTCGGATCGGTGCGCCAGGCCGCCTGCTGGTTGCCTTCGAGCTCGATCCCCGTGGCCATCCATTCGAGCGGATATTCGACCTGCACGACGCGGATCTCGCCGAGATCGCCGCGCGCGACCATGGCGCGGGCTTCCTGGATCATCGGATAGCCGGAATAGGTATAGGTGACGCCAAGGAAGCGCCCGGTCCTGTCGGCGAGTTCGGTGAGCGCCACCGCCTCATCCAGCGTCGCGGTCAGCGGCTTCTCGCAGATGACGTCGATCCCGGCTTCGAGGAAGGTCCTGGCGATCGGGTAGTGGGTGAAGTTCGGCGTGCAGATCGCCACCACGTCGACGCCATCGCCGCGCGCGGCCTCCGCCTCGACCATTGCCTGATAGGAATCGTAGGAGCGGTCGGGCGCGATGAAGTTCTTCGCGGCGAAGGCATGGCCGCGCTCGGCGTTCACGTCGAACGCGCCGGCGACCAGATCGTACTGGTTGTCGAGCCGCGCGGCGAAGCGGTGGATGCCGCCGATATAGGCGCCTTCCCCGCCGCCGATCATACCGAGGCGCAGGCGGCGCCCGGCGAGATCTTCGCGGGAGGTCCTGGCGGGGGCGAGGGTCTCGGCCGTCGTCATGTCAGTACCCCAGGATTTCGCGGTTGAGGGACGGGTTCGCCTCCGCCTTGACGAAATCGTCGAAGGCGCGGTCGGAGACGCGGATGATGTGGTCGGCGATGAACTTCGCTCCCTCGGCGGCGCCGTCCTCCGGGTTCTTGAAACAGCACTCCCATTCGAGCACCGCCCAGCCGTCGAAGTCATAGCCGGTGAGTTTCGAGAAGATGCCCTTGAAATCGACCTGCCCGTCGCCGGGCGAGCGGAAGCGGCCGGCGCGGCGCGTCCAGGGCTGGAAGCCGCCATAGGCGCCGCCCTTGCCGTCCGGACGGAACTCGGCGTCCTTGACGTGGAAGGCGCGGATGCGCTCGTGATAGTGGTCGATGAAGGCGAGGTAATCGAGGCTCTGGAGCACGAAGTGGCTCGGGTCGTAGTTGATCGCGCAGCGCGGGTGGTTGTCCACGCGTTCGAGGAACATCTCGAAGGAATGGCCGTCGTGCAGATCCTCGACTGGATGGATCTCGTAGCAGACATCGACCCCCTCGGCGTCGAAGGCGTCGAGGATCGGGCGCCAGCGGCGGGCGAGCTCGTCGAACCCCTCGTCGATCAGCCCCTCGGGCCATTGCGGATAGGGATAGAGATAGGGCCAGAGCAGCGAGCCGGAGAAGGTCACGTGCCGGTCGAGCCCGAACCGGCGCGAGGCCTTCGCGGCGGCGAACATCTGCCGCTCGGCCCATTCGCGCCGCGCCTTCGGATCGCGGCGCACCTCGGGCGCGGCGAAACTGTCGGCGGGGTGGTCGAAGGCCGGATGCGAGGCGACGAGCTGGCCCTGCAGATGGGTGGCGAGCTCGGTGACTTCCAGGCCGTTCTCGGCGAGGACACCCTTCACCTCGTCGACATAGGTCTGGCTCTCGGCGGCCTTCTCGATATCGATGATCCGCTTGTCCCAGGCTGGCAGTTGCGCGCCGACGAACCCCTTGTCGCGCGCCCAGGCCGCGAGCCCTTCGAGGCTGTTGTACGGGGCGTCGTCGCTGGCGAACTGCGCCAGAAAGACACCGGGACCCTTGATTGTTCGCATCTTCCGAGCGCTCCTCCCGATTGGCGGACGCGGGAGGAAGGCGGGAGCCCCGATGGCCCCGCGATGCTTCCTCCCCTGAGGCGTTGCGAAACTTTGTCATACGCAACACTTGTTGCAATCCTTGTCGCACATCTCGAATTGCACGTCAACATTATTTGCAATGAATGTTGCGTTCCTGGTTCGCGAGCCGGAAAGGCCGGAGGGCGCGCCTTGGCAAGCGCGCCCTCCATCGGCCTCGTCAGAAATGACGGCGCACCGGGCGCCGCTTCGGGCGGGATCAGGCCGTCTCCAGCCAGGCGGTCTCGCGGCTGGAGCGCTGGATCGTCTCGATCAGGGTCTGGATACGCTCGCCGGCGCGGAAGCCGAAAGGTTCCGGCGCGCGACCCGCGATCGCGTCGAGATAGCGCGCGATCTCGATCGCCTTCAGGTCGTTGAAGCCGAGCTGGTGCCCCGGTGCGACGCAGAAGAGGCCGTAGGGCGCATGGTCCGGCCCGGCCTCGATCCTGCGGAAGCCGCGCTGGCCGGCCGGGTCGGCGGCGCTGTAGAAATGCAGTTCGTTGAAACGCTCCTGGCTGAAGAGAAGCGCGCCCTTCGAGCCGTAGATCTCGAAATCGTGCTGCATCTTGCGGCCCATGGCGATCCAGTTCGCCTCGATCGTGCCGGCCGCCCCGTTCTCGAACCGCAGGAAGGCGCGGCCGACGTCGTCGGTCTCGACCGTCTTCGTGCCCCCCGCGCCGTCCGGGCGGCTCGTGATCACGGTCGCGCAATCGCCAAGGACCTTTGTGATCGGCCCGAGCAGATATTCCGCCGTGGCGAGCGCATGGCTGCCGATATCGGCGAGCGCGCCGCCGCCGACCGGGTCGTTGCGGAAGGTGAAGGGCGCCGAGGCATCGGCCATGTAATCCTCGGCATGGACCCCGCGGTAGGAACGGATCTCGCCGAGGGCGCCCGAGCGGATCATCTCGCGCGCCTGGGCGAGCATCGGGTTGCAGAGGTAGTTGAACCCGACCTGGGTCTTCACCCCGGCCGCCTCCGCCGCGTCGGCCATCTCGCGCGCATCCCCTGCGAGGGGCGCCAGCGGCTTCTCGCAGTAGACATGCTTGCCGGCGGCGATGGCGGCGAGCGCCATTTCCTTGTGGAGCGCATTCGGCGCGGTGATGTCGACCAGATCGATCTCCGGGTCGGCGACCATCGCGCGCCAGTCGCCGGTCGACCGCGCGAAGCCGAAGGCGCGCGCCGCCTCCGCGGCCACCGCGTCGGAGCGGTCCGCCAGGGTGTGAAGCTCGATCTCGTAGGGCAGATCGAAGACGCGCGGCGCCGAGGCGAAGCCGAAGGCATGGGTCTTGCCCATGAAGCCGGAGCCGATCAGGCCGATCTTGAGTACGGGTTTGTCAGGCATCCACGGCCTCTCTGTTGACGATGAGGTTTGGGTCTGGGTTTCCGTCGAGGAAGTCGATGACGTTCTGGACGGCGCCGATGGCCATGCGTTCGGCGCATTCGGTTGTGAGGCCTGCGACGTGGGGGGAGAGGATGACGTTGTCCATGGCGAGGAGGGGGTTTTCGGGGGCGGGGGGTTCGGCGTCGAAGACGTCGAGGCCGGCGCCGGCGAGGCGGTTCC
>NZ_JBKQWU010000123.1:0-4947 GCF_047275745.1 Amaricoccus sp. W119
TGGCCGCGAAAAGCTGCTCGATTTCTTCGAGGGGGTAGCCCTCGGGGTTCAGCACCCCGCCGGCGCGGTCGATGACGCCGACGATCCTGACGCCGGCGCGGGCGAGATAGAGCGCGGCGGCGGCGCCGACATTGCCCCAGCCCTGGATGATCGCGCGCTTGCCGGCGGGTGCGCCGCCGTAGATCTCGTAGAAGTGCCGGACCGCCTCGGCCACGCCGAAACCGGTGATGAGATCGGCGACGACGAGCTTGGCCGCCTTCGCGGGGGCGTAGGTCGCATCCTCGACGACCTTGGACACGCCGAGCCGGAGCTGGCCGACCTTCTGGATGCGGCCGCGGTCATCGGGGCGGAAATGGCCGTTCACGATGCCTTCCTGCGGATGCCAGAGTCCGGAGGCCTCGGTATAGGGGATGACCTCGTGCACCTCGTCGACGTTCATGTCGCCGCCGGTGCCGTAGTAGCTGCGCAGGAGCGGGGTGACGGCGGCGAACCAGGGGCGCAGGACGCCTTCCTTGCGCGGGTCGGCCGGGTCGAAGTCGATGCCCGACTTGGCGCCGCCGATCGCGGGGCCCGAGACGGTGAACTTGATCTCCATCGTCTTGGCGAGCGACACGACCTCGTTGAGGTCGAGCCCCTTGCGCATCCGGGTGCCGCCGCCGGCCGCGCCGCCGCGCAGCGAGTTCAGCACGGCCCAGCCGCGGGCCTCGGTCTCGGAATCGTGCCATTCGAAGACGATCCGGGGCGGGGTGTTCTCATAGTCCTGAAGACGGGTTTTCATGGCAAGCTCTCTCTGTTGCCAGCGCGCGGACCGCGCCGGGTTGGGGGATCGCGCCACCCTCTGGCGGCGCGAATATGGTGAAGTGTCGGAAGGGTCAGATCAGGTTGGTCAGGAAGATGACCAGGATGCCGATCGGCGTGATCGTGCGGATCATGCCGCGGACGATGCCGAAGGCACGGGCGCTGGTGGAAAGCTCGTCGCGGAGCGCGTCCTTGGGCATGATGTAGCCGACGAAGATGGCGAGCGCGAGCGCGCCGAGCGGCATGAGCACGTTGGTCACGATATAGTCGAGCGCGTCCATCATCCCCTTGTCTTCCAGCGCCGGGATGAACGACAGCGGCGCGAAACCGGACATCACGTTCAGCGACAGGAGGCAGAGGATGCCGAGCGCCCAGGCGGCGCCGCCGGCGAGGATGGCGGAGGCGGTGCGGCCGATGCCCTTCTCCTGCAGCCATTCGACCACGGATTCGATCATCGAGAGCGACGAGGTCCAGGCCGCGATGACGAGCAGTATGAAGAAGACCGGCCCGAGGATGTCGCCACCCGGCATCTGCGCGAAGGCGAGCGGCAGCGTCGCGAAGACGAGACCCGGTCCCGCCGCCGGTTCCATCCCGTACTGGAAGACCAGCGGGAAGATCGCGAGCCCGGCCATCAGCGCCACGGCGGTATCGACGGCGGCGACGGTCACGGCGGTGCGCACGATCGGCGTCGATTTCGACAGGTAGGAGCCGTAGGCCAGCATCGATCCCGAGGCGAGGCTCAGCGTGAAGAACGCATGGCCGAGCGCGGAGAGCGTGCTTTCCGTGGTCAGCGCGCCGAAGTTGGGCCGGAACAGGAAGACGACCGCCTGACGCAGGCTGTCCATGTTCATGACCGCGCTGTAGCCGATCAGGAGCATGAGGATCAGCACCAGCGTCGGCATCATCACCTTGACCGCCGCTTCGATGCCGCGGTTGATGCCCCGCGCCGAGATGAAGATCGTCATCACCATGAAGACCGTGTGCCACATCAGAAGCTGGTCGGGCGCGGCCAGAAGATTCGGGAACAGCGCCTGCACCGCCTCCGGGTCCGCGGCGTCGAAACCGGCGATCGAATGGCCGACGAAGGGCATCGCCCAGCCGGCGACGACGGAATAGAAGGCGAGCGTCAGGAAGGCCGCGAGCGTCGAGATGATGCCGATCCAGCCCCAGGCGCGCGGCGCGCGGGCCTCGGCCACCACGTCGCGGACGCTCTGGATCGGGGAATGCCCGCCCCGGCGGCCCACCAGCATCTCGGTCATCAGCGCGGGAATGCCGACGAGCGCGATACAGCCGAGATAGACCAGCACGAAGGCGCCGCCGCCGTTCTCACCGGTCATGTATGGGAATTTCCAGATATTCCCGAGGCCCACGGCCGATCCGGCGGCCGCCAGGATGAAACCGAGTTGCGAGCTCCAGACCGGCTTGCCAGCCGCCTCGCCCTGCGCGGCGGCCGCGTCGGTGGTCATTGTCATGTCTATCCTCCGGGGGAGCATCCGCATGGGTCCGTTGCTGGGACGGGCGGACGCTGGTTCTGCTGTTGGGGGTGGACGCGGACCTTGCTCTGGCCCGGCATGTTCGGATTGGCAATCGGGGTGACGGTATCGGAACGCCCGCTCTCGTCGGGAACGGGGGACGCGCGGGCGGCTGCGTGGATCAGGGGGTGATGGTCGCGACAACTGACGCCCGCCAGAGATCGCCTCCGGCGTGCGTCAGTTTCTCTCGATGTCACTTCGCCCTGCCCCTCGGGGCGCGGGCGCGTTCCCGTCCTCCGATGCCGTCGGCTTCCCGATCCCGTCAGACGGCGGGTTTCAGGACGCCGCGGCGGACCTGGTCTTCCTCGATCGACTCGAAGNCAGTTTCTCTCGATGTCACTTCGCCCTGCCCCTCGGGGCGCGGGCGCGTTCCCGTCCTCCGATGCCGTCGGCTTCCCGATCCCGTCAGACGGCGGGTTTCAGGACGCCGCGGCGGACCTGGTCTTCCTCGATCGACTCGAAGAGCGCGCGGAAGTTGCCTTCGCCGAAGCCGTCGTCGCCCTTGCGCTGGATGAACTCGAAGAAGATCGGGCCGATGACGGTCTTGGAGAAGACCTGCAGCAGGATGCGGGTCTCGCCGCCGCCGACGACGCCCTCGCCATCGATCAGGATGCCGTTCTTCCGCATCCGGTCGAGCGGCTCCTCATGACCCTTCACCCGGCGATGCGACATCTCGTAATAGGTGTCCGGCGGCGCGGGCATGAATTCGAGCCCCTTCGCCGCGATCGCGTCGGTGGAGGCGTAGATATCCTCGGTCGCGACGGCGATATGCTGGATGCCTTCGCCCTTGTATTCCTTCAGATATTCCTCGATCTGCGAATTCTCGTCGGCGCTTTCGTTGATCGGGATGCGGATCTTGCCATCCGGCGAGGTCAGCGCGCGGCTGGTGAGGCCGGTCTGCTTGCCCTTGATGTCGAAGTACTTGATCTCGCGGAAGTTGAACGTGTCGTGGTAGAACTTGTACCAGGTGTCCATGTTGCCGCGGATCACGTTATGGGTCAGGTGGTCGAGGTAGTAGAATCCCACGCCCGCGGGCTTCGGGTTTTCCTCGCCGAGCCATTCGTAATCGGCGGAATAGCAGCTGCCTGCGTCGCCATAGGTGTCGACGAAATAGAGCAGCGAGCCGCCGATGCCGTAGACCGCCGGCACGTCGAGCGCCTTGCCGTCGCCGGTGTATTCCTCCGCGCCGAGGTCGACCGCGCGCTTCAGCGCATGCTGGGCGTCGACCACCCGCCAGGCCATGCCGGGAGCGCAGGGGCCGTGCGCGTCGATGAAGGCGGCGCCGTGGCTGCCCGGTTCGGCGTTCAGGAGATAGTTGACGTCGCCCTGGCGGTAGAGCGTGATGTTCTTCGTCCTGTGCTTGGCGACGGGCGTGAAGCCCATCCGCCGGAACAGCGCGTCGAGCTTCTCCGGCTCGGGATGAGCGAATTCGACGAATTCGAACCCGTCGGTGCCGGCCGGGTTGGCATTGCTGATCGTGGCTTTGGGGGCGTTGTGCGGGAACGGGCCCATGGCGAATCTCCTCCTCTTTGCTTGGCCGGATTATCTCGCGGTATCGCCGCGAAAACCGTGCAAAGTGAGGTGCCGGGAAGCCGGCCATGCACGAGTCGGTCATCGAACGACGGTCCCGTGCATGAAGCGTGCGCGGCTGTTTTGGCTGGGCGATGATCGGCACGCCGTCGCGGCTCAACCCCGCGCCCTTGCCGCGAAGGGGATTCGCCACCCGGCGCGGGCGTTCCGCGCTATTCGGCGCCGAATGCGTTCGCCCCGCCAGGGGACGCCGCGATCGGTCCGGACCCGGGGAAGCTGAACGCGCACCAGCGGTCGAAGTAACCGCCGAGCGCCGCCTTCACCCGGAATTCCAGCGCGTCGAGCGCGTCGAGCTGCGCCAGAACCGCCGCCGCCTCGGCCCGATCACCGACGCGATCACCACCCCGGGCGAGCTTCACCGCCGCGTAATGCAGCCCGCGAAAGCCCTGGTTCAGCGCCTCGACCTCGTCGCACCAGCCGTCGAACTCCTCGAAGGAGAAACCGAGCGCGCGCCAGAAGAAGGCGAAGGCGTGTTCATAGGCGTATTTGCGGATCGCGAGGACCGGCAGTTCGCTCAATTCGCGCTCCAGCGCCGCCGGCGGCCAGGGCGCCCCCGGGGCGAGATGCGCCGCGACCAGACCCCGCGTGGCCTCGGTCAGCGGATTCGCGTCCGGCCGGAACCCGGCCAGAAACACCTCGCGGAGCGCCGCGTCTTCGGGCGGCCGGGCGCAACTCGCATCGTAGCGATAGCCGCCTGCGACGCTCGGCTGCGCGATGGCGTTCAGAATCAGATCGCGCGGCAGCTCCCCTTCCCAGCGGAAATCCGGGTCGAGCATCAGCCAGCGCTCCGGGTCCCGGGTCGGTTCGATCATCACGTAGTGCGGGAAGGGGTTCTGGTTGAACTTGTTCTCGCGTTCCGGCAGGTGAAAGAGATCGAGCATCACCATCACGCGCTCGCTCGCGCCCTTGGTGGTGTACCGCCCCCGGATCCTGAGACACCTGATTGCGCTTACGCGGCCAGCGGGATCGTGTCCATCTGGTCGCGTCGGAATTGGGCTGGGGAGCGGTGTCCGTGCCGCTCGATCAG
>NZ_JBKQWU010000124.1:0-4815 GCF_047275745.1 Amaricoccus sp. W119
TATCCGAGGTCTCCGCGCTCGAAGCTCCTCCGTGCTCATTCTCACCCATCTCAACACCTCCGTCGGCCCAAATTAAGCCGTCTGGGATGTCTCAAGAAACCCTGGGGCGGAGGAGTGGCGAGCAGGCGCTCGAAGGTGGCGATATTCGCGGCCTTGGACGCGCCATGGTCGTACCACTCCCGGACCGGCACGCCGTAGAGCCGCTCGAACCAGGCGAGATAGTGGTCATGCGTCACGATCCCCGGAGCGTGATAGGCGAGCCCCACCTCCGGCAGCACGGCGAAATTCCCGTCCCAGAGCCCGAAATAGAGCGGGCGCTGGTCGATGCCCCGCGCCTTCACCCCGGCGCTGAGGCAGCTCACGACGCAATGGACCTTGATGTCGAGTTCATCGCCAGCCGGGCCGGCAGGCTCCGCCGGGGGCAGGCCCGCGATCATCCGCGCGAGATCGGCGACGGTGGCAAGCTCGCCCTTGCCGAAGGCGGTGTCGGGCACCGGCCAGCCGAGCTCGGTCTCGAGCCTGAGCAGGAGGTTCAGGACCTGCACCGAATCCAGCCCCAGATCCTCGTTCAGCCGCGCCCCGGGCGCGAAGCGGTCGAGCCGGGGGATCGGCGCGGGCCCGGAGAGCGCCGCCCGGATCGCCGCCACGGCGCCGGGGAGATCGGGCCCGGATGTCGGATCTGGTTCCGCGCGGGCGGCCACGGCGGCGACCTCAGCGGCCGCCCCGGTGGGGTGCTCCGCCTCCCGGATCTCCATCGCAGGCCGGTTCACAGATCGACCGCCACGGCTTCGGCGGCACGGGCGAAGCGCGCGGAAACCTCGCGGCGGTTCACCTTGCCGTTCGCCTGACGCGGGATCGCCTCGACACGGCGCACCATCGCCGGCTGCTGGAAGCCGGCGAGCCGCTCGCGGCACCAGCCCCGGATCGCATCCGGTTCGACCTCACCACCCTGGTAGATCAGCCCGACCCGCGCGCCCGCGAGCGGGTCCTCGATCCGGAAGGCGAGCGCGTCATCAATCCCTGTGAGGCTCAGCGCCGTCTGCTCTACCTCCTGCGGATAGACGTTGAGGCCCGCGACATTGATCATGTCGTCCATTCGGGCGACGAAGACCAGCATCCCGTCCTTGCGCCGCCAGCCGAGATCGGAGGAGGCGATGCGAAGCGGCCCGTCGGGGGTAGCGGTCTCGGCGACGATCTCCGCCGGGCTCTCCGCCGCGTCGCCGGCCGCGACGTCGAAATGCGGCAGCGGATGGCCGATCTCGCTGGCCGCTTCGAGCGCCGGGTTGATCGCGACGCAGCCCGCCTCCGAGCAGCCGTACTGCTGGAAAAGCTGGCCGGTCCGGGCGCGAATCCGCTGGAACCAGCTCTGGGGCAGCGTCGTTCCGGAGGTCATCGCCGCGTGGATCGGCCGGTCGGGCGGCGTCAGGCAGGCGAGCGTATGCAGCATCGCCGGCGAGGTGTAGAGGATCGGCGCCTCGATCTCGGCGAGGCGGCGCAGGATGTATTTCGGATTGAGCGTGTCGAGCACCACGGGCACCTGGCCCCGCCGCTGTCCCACCATCACCCCGGGAATCAGCCCGTAGGAATGGGTGATCGGGCAGGCGATCACCGGCGTCATCCCGTCCGGCACGGTGAAGGCGGCGACATAGGAGGCGATCTCGGTCTCGATCGACTCCCAGGGCCGGGCGATCACCTTCGGATGTCCGGTCGTGCCCGAGCTCAGATGCACGAGCCGCCCGGCCACGGGCGCACCCGCGCCGGGCAGCGTCTCGATGCCGTCGTCACCGAGGAACAGGTCGCAGCCGGCCCGGCCGGCCATGGCGCGCGCGAGTTCGGCGGGCATGTCGGGATGGATCGGGAACACCCCGGCGCCCGCGTCCCGCAGGCGCAGGATCGTCGCGAGCATCGCGGCGGTGTCCTTCAGATGCAGCGCGATGCGATGCGCCTCCGGATCGGCGAGCCGGGCGGCGGCGGGCGCGACCTCGGCGGCGGGATCGATCGATCGGTCGTTGACGATGAACATTTCTGGCCTCCCTTCAGAGCGCAAGGGCGTTGGAGATTGCATTGGAGATGTCATGGGAACAGGCGCCGCGGCCGGGACGGATCGCTCGGGTCAGGAGCGATTCCGCCGCGACGCGGCGGGCGAAGGCCTGGAACACCGCCTGACGGCTTGCGAGTCCGTGCCGGGCAACATGCCGGTCGAGCGCGCCGCGCAACCGCCGCCAGAACGCGGCCTCGGGCAAACCGTAGCAGCGTTCGAGCATGTCCGACAGATCGGCGAGGTTGAAGACGAAGAGCGCGTCCATCACCAGCGCGCGCAACTCCTCCGCCGTGCTCATGGCATGGAAGCGGTCGGGCGCGGCGTCGATGTAGACCGGATCGATCAGGCCGAGGTCGGGCCGGAGATCGGGACGGGCGATGAGCGCGGGGACATATTCCAGACTGTCGTGGAAATCGCGCGCGACGAGGGCCGCGGGCCAGCCGCCCTCATGGCGCAGCAGCAGGTTCTGGCCATGCGCCTCGATCGCGATGCCCTGCGCCACGAGAAGGTGCCAGACCGGCAGCACGGCCACCTCGATCAGCCGGTCGAGCCAGGGGAGCAGCCCGTGCTCCCGCACGAAGGGATCGATCAGCGGGCGGCCATTGGATTCGATGAGCGCGAGCGCGTTGAAGGGCAGGAGCGCGCCGGGAGCATCGTCGATCGCGTCGGGGCTCTCGCGCCAGATCGCGGCGAGATGACCCGCGAGCGGCGTCCGGCGCGCGGCGCTCACGGCGGCGTATTCGCGGAGCACATGGAGCCGGCCCGCGAGCCAGGCATCCTCGGCGACGACGCGGGCGAGCCAGTCCGAAACCGCCGGCGCGACCAGCACGAAATCCGGATCGAGAACCCGCGCCGACGAGGTGTTGCGCATCGCAAGCGCCGTCTTCACATGGGCCCGGCGCGGGTCGGCGGCGTTCATGAGGGTACGCACCGACTGGGTGGCGCGGTAGGGATCGCCCGCGGGGCCGACGGGAACGACCGCGCCCGCCGCGATCCAGTCACGGAAGAGCTCGGTCTCCGAGAGTCCGCGATGCTGCCAGGGATGCACCGGGAGCGGTACATGGGTGGCAGGCGTCGTGCCCGCCGCGGCGTGAAGCCCCGCCAGCGACCCGGCGCCGAGTTCCTCCGCCCAGAAGCCGGGGCAGGGCAGGGCGGTCTCGGTCATCTCGCGGGAGACGAGAAGCCAGTCGAGCCTGAACGTCGCCGCGTCTTCGGGGCCATAGCGCGCCTGATCCGTGTCGGAGAAGCCTGAGCGCGCCTTGAAACAGGGATGATAGGGATGGCCCTCGTCGAGCGCCGCCTCCAGCGCGGCCCAGCCCAGCCCGTGCCGCGCGGCCGGGCGCCGGAGAGCGGTCGCGGCCCCGAGCGTGGCGGTCCGCTCCAGATCGGCCGCCAGCGCCGCGGCGCGCTCGGGCTCCATCTCCAGCGCTTCGATCAGCGCCGCGCAATCCGCGGGCCGCCAGCCGTGCCCGGTCGAGATCTCGATCCGGTCGGATCGCATCCGCGGCCGGTCGAAGGCGCCCATGTGAACCCGCGCGCGCAGCGCCGCTTGCCCGATCCGCCAGCCGCTCAGGGGTCCCGAGCCCGCCGCCGGCTCGGACACCGCCAGCCCCTCGAAGATCAGCGCCTCGCAGAACTGCCGGAGCACCCGCGCGCGTGTCGCGTCGCGCGGCAGTTCACGCAACGACATCTTGCCTCCGCTGGCATGTCTCGCTTCGGCGGTGCGCGATCGGATTGGCGAGCGGCACGTAGACGCTCGGCCCGTCGCTCAACTCGTCGATGTCCTGCGCGCGGGTCAGCAGATTGCCCTTGGCGAGCAGATGCGGCGCGCCGAGCATATGGCGCGCGAAATCCCCGCCCGGACCGGGCCGACGCGCCTGCCGGTCGAGCCGCGCGGCGAGCCGGTCGAGGAATTCGTCCTCCTCGCCCAGACCGTCCCGGCCGAGCCGTCCGATCACCCCGAAGGCCTGATTGATGATGAGGTAATAGGCCAGCCGGTCGTTGATCTCGTCGCGCGGATAGCAGAGGTCCTCGCCCAGACGAAGTTCGGGCACGAGGGCGGCGAGCCGGTCCAGATGGGATTCGGCGACGTAGTAGCCTTGGTTGTCCCGGTACCAGGCCCGCCGCGGAAGCCCGTCCGAGAGGTCGATGAGCACGTTCTGCTGATGCGCCTCGAGCGCGATGCCGTGAGTCTCGTAAAGGTCGATGATCGGCTCCACCACGCAGTCGAGATAGGCTTCGAACCAGCGCCGCGCCCCGACCTGACCCGACCCCGCCCGGCCCGCGCCACTCCGATCGAGCACCCGCGCGAGCCACGATTCAGCGCCCGGGAGCGGCTCGGCGGTCAGTGCGACGAGATTGACCGGGCCGCGGGTGGCCTCGCCGCGGAACGGGTTCTCGCGGAAGATCATCTCGAAACCGCCCTCGCGCCGGCCCGGCACCGCCACGGCGAGCCAGGCGGGATCGTCGAGGATGCGGAGCCGGTCGTCCCTCCGCCCGACGCCAAGCTCGCGGAACAGCCGCGCCATCAGAACGCCCGCGTCGAGCTCGCAGAGCTGGTTGATCCGGCGCGAATTGGTGATCCTGACCGGCACCGAGAACTTGAGCATCCACGGGCAATCCGGCGAATAGACCGTGCGGAGCGAGGATGTGGCGCTGAATGCCGGGCCCGCGGCGCCGAGGTCGCGCAGTTTCCCCGCGGCGATCAGGGACTGGACCGCCGGATCGAGCAGCAGGGCCTCGGCCTGCAGCGGATGGGCGGGGATCAGCGTTTC
>NZ_JBKQWU010000125.1:0-4656 GCF_047275745.1 Amaricoccus sp. W119
ACTCGCCGAAGAACTTCGTGATCGCAGCCGTCAGCGACGTCTTCCCGTGGTCAACGTGGCCGATCGTGCCAACGTTCACATGCGGCTTCGTCCGCTCAAACTTTGCCTTCGCCATCTCGCTTTTCCTGCTTTCGCGGCGGCCGCGCGGGGGCGGAGCCGTTTTACGATGCGCGCCGCATGTAGGGGCAAATCGCGTGAAACGCAAGAACCGGCGCCGGTGCAACGCTTTTTTCGCCCGCATCGGCCGGGTGCGCCGGTCGGATACCCGCGCCACAAGCATCGAAGTCACGCCTCGGTCACGCCCCGGCGGTTAAGCGATTCGCAACACGTCGCTAGATGGAGATCCGTCATGGCATCCATTCATGGCATCCAGGGCATCGGGATGGCCAGGAGATGACCGCCGACCTCGTGGCTGCTTTCGTGCCCGCCGGCTTCATGCCCGTCGCCTTGATCACAGCCGACTTCACGGCCGCGCAGTTCTGGTTCGCCGCGGCGGTCGCCGGTCCGCAGATCCTCGGCGCCGGTCTCTACCGCGCGACGCGCAGCCGGGCCGAGCGGCGCGCCCTCGCCCCGGTCTGCGTCGTGGCGGCGGCGCTCGTGGCGGTCCTCGCCGCTCTGGGGACGCCGGCGCCCCTGCTCGTCGCGCCGGCCGCGACCGCGCTCTCCGGCGCCTTCGTGGTGGCGGGCTCGATGCCCCGGCGGATGGGCGCGGGAACCGGCCGGGGCGCCGTGATGCTCGGCCTGCTGGCGCTCGCGTGGAGCGCGCTCCTGATCGCGCCTGCCGTTCGTTCCGCTGGCGGCGCGGAGCTCGGGATGCCGCTCGCGGCACTGCTGGGCGGGGTCGCGCTCGCCGCGCACTGGCCCCGGCTCGCGGCGGTCTACGCCGATCCGGCGCGTGAGCCGCCGCTGCCCTGGTTTCTCTGGTCGGCGAGCAATGGCGGCTGGGCCGTCATGGTGATGGTGGCGGGTGAGCCCTGGCCCTTCCTCGCCTTTCCGCTGGTCGCGCAGGCGGCGACGCTGGGCATCGGGATCTTCGCGCTCGAGGGGGCCCCGGAGCGGCGCGAACGCGGCGACGCGGCGCGCTGAGGCCGCCGGCGCTCGAATCCGGCGGACGGATGACCCGAATACGCCGCGGCGCTCCGCCGCGGGCGCATCGGCGGGCCAGCGTTTTCCGTTTCAGATCAGCATGATATGACCGCGCCGCGGAGCCCGGAGCCAATTTCCGGTTCGCGGTTGACATTTCCCGGGCTTTGCGACTAGTTTCCGCCCGCTCTGAAGGGTTTCCCCTTCGAAACAGTCATGTTTTGGGCGGTCACGACTCGGGCCAAGGGTCCCAGTCCTCTGGAAATTCGCCGCGTCGGATTCCCGTTGATTCGGGTCCGGCGCGGCACTTTTGGCATTTCGCGCAAGGGCGCGAGGAGCCTGCGTAACAGAAGACGCGCTGAACGCGCACGACAGACACTGCGGTTAGACGGGGTTTAGAACCGAATGCCAACGATCCAGCAGCTGATCCGCAACCCGCGGCAGCCGAGAGTGAAGCGCCAGAAGTCGATGCATCTGCAGGCCTGCCCGCAGAAGCGCGGCGTCTGCACGCGCGTCTACACCACCACGCCGAAGAAGCCGAACTCGGCGATGCGCAAGGTGGCCAAGGTCCGGCTCACCAACGGTTTCGAGGTCATCAGCTACATCCCGGGCGAGTCCCACAACCTCCAGGAGCACTCGGTCGTGCTGATCCGCGGCGGTCGTGTGAAGGACCTTCCGGGCGTTCGCTATCACATCCTGCGCGGCGTGCTCGATACCCAGGGCGTCAAGAACCGTCGCCAGCGCCGGTCGAAGTACGGCGCGAAGCGGCCGAAATAAGGAGAGTTCGAGATGTCGCGACGCCATAGCGCGGAAAAGCGCGAGGTCCTGCCGGACGCGAAGTTCGGCGACCGCGTTCTGACCAAGTTCATGAACAACCTGATGCACGACGGCAAGAAGTCGGTCGCGGAAGGCATCGTCTACGGCGCGCTCGAGCGCGTCGAGGGCAAGCTCCGCCGGCCGCCGATCGAGGTCTTCCACGAGGCGCTCGACAACATCAAGCCGTCGGTCGAGGTCCGCTCCCGCCGCGTCGGCGGCGCGACCTATCAGGTCCCCGTCGAGGTCCGGCCAGAGCGCCGCGAGGCGCTGGCGATCCGCTGGCTCATCAAGGCGAGCCGCGCGCGCAACGAGCACACGATGGAAGAGCGCCTGGCGGGCGAACTGCTCGACGCCGCCAACATGCGCGGCACCGCCGTGAAGAAGCGCGAAGACACCCACAAGATGGCCGACGCCAACAAGGCGTTCAGCCATTACCGCTGGTAACGGCGAAACCAGGAAGCACGAAATGGCCCGCGATTATCCTCTCGACCATTACCGAAACTTCGGCATCATGGCGCATATCGACGCCGGCAAGACCACGACCACCGAGCGGATCCTGTTCTATACCGGCAAGTCCCACAAGCTCGGCGAGGTGCATGACGGCGCCGCGACGATGGACTGGATGGAGCAGGAGCAGGAGCGGGGCATCACGATCACCTCGGCGGCGACGACCACGTTCTGGGAGCGCACCGAGGACGGCGTCTCGACCGACAGCCCGAAGTACCGCTTCAACATCATCGACACCCCCGGCCACGTGGACTTCACCATCGAGGTCGAGCGTTCGCTCGCCGTGCTCGATGGCGCGGTCTGCGTGCTCGACGCGAACGCCGGTGTGGAACCGCAGACTGAGACCGTCTGGCGGCAGGCCGACCGCTACGGCGTGCCCCGGATCGTGTTCGTCAACAAGATGGACAAGATCGGCGCCGACTTCTTCAACTGCGTGAAGATGATCAAGGACCGGACCGGTGCGATCCCGTGCCCGATCCAGCTCCCGATCGGCGCGGAGAACGTGCTCGAGGGCCATGTCGATCTCATCACGATGGAAGAGTGGACCTGGAAGGGCGAGGATCTGGGCGCGACCTGGACCCGGCAGCCGATCCGCGCCGAGCTTGCCGATCAGGCCGCCGAGATGCGTGCGACCATGGTCGAACTCGCCGTCGAGATGGACGACGCGGCGATGGAAGCCTACCTCGAAGGCGAGGAGCCCGACGTCGATACCCTGCGGTCACTGATCCGCAAGGGCACGCTCGCGATGGCCTTCGTACCGATCCTCTGCGGCTCGGCCTTCAAGAACAAGGGCGTGCAGCCGATGCTGAACGCGGTGGTCGACTTCCTGCCCTGTCCGCTCGACGTGCCGGCCTACATGGGCTTCGCGCCCGGCGACGAGACCGAGACCCGCGACATCGCGCGCCACGCCGACGATGCCGAGCCGTTCTCCGGCCTCGCCTTCAAGATCATGAACGACCCCTTCGTGGGCTCGCTCACCTTCACCCGGCTCTACTCCGGCGTCATCCGGAAGGGTGACCAGCTCCTGAACTCGACCAAGGGCAAGCGCGAGCGCGTCGGTCGCATGATGATGATGCATGCGATCAACCGTGAGGAGATCGAGGAAGCCTTCGCGGGCGACATCATCGCGCTGGCGGGCCTGAAGGACACGACCACCGGCGACACGCTCTGCGATCCGGCGAAGCCCGTCGTCCTCGAGACGATGACCTTCCCCGAGCCGGTGATCGAGATCGCGATCGAGCCGAAGACGAAGAACGACCAGGAGAAGATGAGCCAGGGCCTGCAGCGGCTCGCGGCCGAGGACCCGTCGTTCCGCGTCGAGACCGATCGTGAGAGCGGCCAGACGATCATGAAGGGGATGGGCGAGCTTCACCTCGACATTCTCGTCGATCGCCTGAAGCGCGAGTTCAAGGTCGAGGCGAACATCGGCGCCCCGCAGGTCGCCTATCGCGAGACCATCTCGAAGCCGGCCGAGATCGACTACACCCACAAGAAGCAGACCGGCGGTTCGGGCCAGTTCGCGCGGGTGAAGCTGCAGATCACCCCGACCGAGCCGGGCGAGGGCTACTCGTTCGAGTCGAAGATCATCGGTGGCGCGGTGCCGAAGGAGTACGTCCCCGGCGTCGAGAAGGGCATCCAGTCGGTGATGGACTCGGGTCCGCTCGCGGGCTTCCCGGTGATCGACTTCAAGGTGGCGCTGATCGACGGCGCGTTCCACGACGTCGACTCCTCGGTGCTGGCCTTCGAGATCGCCTCGCGCGCGGCGATGCGCGAGGGTCTGCGCAAGGCCGGTGCGAAGCTGCTGGAGCCCATCATGAAGGTCGAGGTGGTGACGCCCGAGGACTACACCGGCGGCATCATCGGCGACCTGACCAGCCGCCGCGGCCAGGTCCAGGGCCAGGATACCCGGGGCAATGCGATCGCGATCAACGCGATGGTCCCGCTCGCGAACATGTTCGGCTACATCAACACGCTCCGCTCGATGTCCTCGGGCCGCGCCGTGTTCACGATGCAGTTCGACCATTACGAGGCGGTGCCGCAGAACATCTCGGACGAGATCCAGGCCAAATACGCCTGATCGGCGATCCGACAGCGAAACAGGGGCGCCGAGCCGCCCAGGGAATCAGGAGGCCACCATGGCGAAGGCAAAGTTTGAGCGGACGAAGCCGCATGTGAACGTTGGCACGATCGGCCACGTTGACCACGGGAAGACGTCGCTGACGGCTGCGATCACGAAGTTCTTCGGCGAGT
>NZ_JBKQWU010000126.1:0-4226 GCF_047275745.1 Amaricoccus sp. W119
CTCAGCCGGCTGTTTTCGGGATCGAGGAAGACGGTGGTCTTCGTGACCCTGGCGGTGATCGTCCCCTGGGGCATCGGGATGTGCAGGGTCTCGCCGTCGCGGGCGCGGCCGTCGGTAACGACCGCCATGGCGATCGAGCGGCCGAGCGCGTCCGACCAGTAGGACGAGGTGACGTGGCCGAGCATGGTCATCGGCTTCGGCTGCGCCGGGTCGGCGACGATCTGGGCGCCTTCCTGCAAGACGACCTTGGGGTCGTCGGTCAGCAGGCCGACGAGCTGCTTGCGGCCCTTCGCCACCATGTCGGGGCGGGTGAGCGAGCGCTTGCCGACGAAGTCGGGCTTCGCCTTGCCGATCGCCCAGTTGAGATTGGCGTCGTCCGGCGTCAGCGTGCCGTCGGTGTCCTGGCCGACGATGATGTAGCCCTTCTCCGCCCGCATCACGTGCNGTTGAGATTGGCGTCGTCCGGCGTCAGCGTGCCGTCGGTGTCCTGGCCGACGATGATGTAGCCCTTCTCCGCCCGCATCACGTGCATCGACTCGGTGCCGTAGGGCACGATGTCGTACTGTTGGCCGGCCTCCCACAGCTTCTCCCAGAGGGCGCGGCCGTGGCGGGCGGGGACGTTGATCTCGAAGCCGAGCTCGCCGGTGAAGGAGACGCGGAAGAGCCGCGCGGGGAAGCCGGCGACGGTCGTCTCGATCACCGCCATATGCGGGAAGGCCTCGGCCGAGAGGTCGGCGTCGGGGACGAAGGGGGCGAGGAGCTCGCGGGCGTTCGGGCCCTGGAGCGCGATCGTCGCCCACTGCTCGGTCGTCGAGGTGAGCCAGACCTTGAGGTCGGGCCACTCGGTCTGCAGATAGTCCTCCATCATGTTGAGGACGCGCGCCGCGCCGCCGGTCGTCGTGGTGACGTGGAAGCGGTCCTCGGCCAGCCGGCCGATCACGCCATCGTCGCGGATGAACCCGTCCTCGCCGAGCAGCAGGCCATAGCGGCAGCGGCCGACCCCGAGCTTGGTCCAGGGGTTGGTGTACATCCGGTTCATGAACTCGACCGCGTCCGGCCCCGCGACCTCGATCTTGCCGAGCGTCGAGGCGTCGAAGATGCCGACCGAGGCGCGGGCGCCGCGGCACTCGCGGGAGACGGCGGCGTGCATGTCCTCGCCCGGCTTCGGGAAGTACCAGGCGCGGCGCCAGAGCGCGACGGGTTCGAAGGCGGCGCCGTGGGCTTCGGCCCACGGGTCGATCGGCGTCTTGCGGGTGACCTCGAAGGTCGCGTCCTTGTGGTAGCCGGCGAAGGCGCCGAAGGTCGTCGGCGAGTAGGGCGGGCGGAAGGTGGTGAGGCCGACCTGCGGCGGGGCCTTGCCGAGCGCGTCGGCGGCGATCATCAGGCCGTTGATGTTCGACATCTTGCCCTGGTCGGTCGCCATGCCGTTCGTCGTGTAGCGCTTGACGTGCTCGATCGAGCGCATCCCCTCGCGGACCGCGAGGCGGATGTCCTTGGCGGTGACGTCGTTCTGGAAGTCGATGAAGGCCTTGGCCTTGCCGGGGTCGCGGTCGGTCGGCAGTTCCTTCAGCGTCACGCCCGAGCCGGTACGATCGGCGGTCACGGTGAAGGCCGGCGCCTCGGCTTCGCTCCCCGCGTCCTTCGCGGCGAGCGCGCCCGCGTTGGCGCCGTCCTCGAGCGACGCGGCGATGCCCCAGAGGCCGCGGCCGGCTCCTGCGATCTGCACCGCCTCGGTCTTGGTGCCGGGGAGGTAGCACTGGGCCGCCTCGTTCCACGCGAGCTTGCCCTGCGTGTGGCTGAAGAGGTGCAGGCACGGGGTCCAGCCGCCGCACATCAGCACCGTGTCGCAGGCGATGTCGCGCGCCGCGCCGGCCTTGCCGCCGTCCATGCGGTTGACCCGAAGGGACTTCACCCGCAGCCGGCCGGAGGTGCCGGTGACGGTGCGCCCCGTGAGCACCTCGATGCCGAGGGCGCGGGCACGGTCGGTCAGTGCCGGATCCACCGTGGCCCGGACGTCGACGATGACGGCGGGCTTCGCCCCGGCCTCGGCGAGGTCGAAGGCGGTGTGCCAGGCGCTGTCATGCGCGGTGACGATCGCCGGGCGGTTGCCGACCTTGACGCCGTAGCGGTTGAGGTAAGTCTGGGCGGCGCCGGCCAGCATCACGCCGGGGCGGTCGTTGCCGTCGAAGACCAGCGGCTTCTCCAGCGCGCCCTGCGCCAGCACGACTTCCTTCGCGCGGACCTTCCACATCCGCTCGCGCGGAGCGCCGTCGGGGGCGGTGTCGAGATGGTCGGTCAGGCGCTGGCAGAGGCCGACGAGGTTCTGGTGGTAGTAGCCGATCGCGGTGGTGCGCGGCATCACCGTGACGTTCGGAAGCGCGGCGAGCTCGGCCGCGGTGGCGGCGAGCCAGTCCCACGCCGGCTTGCCGTCGATGGCGACGGCGGGCTCGGAGAGGAGGGTGCCGCCGATCTCGGCATGCTCGTCGACCAGCATCACGGACGCGCCGGAGCGGCCGGCGGCGAGCGCGGCGGCGAGGCCGGCGGGACCGGCGCCGACCACGAGGACGTCCGCATGGTGGAAGCGCGAGGCGTAGCTGTCGGCATCGTGCTCGGTCGGCGAGACGCCGAGGCCGGCGGCGTTGCGGATCACCGGCTCGTAGACACGGTCCCAGAAGGCGCGGGGCCACATGAAGGTCTTGTAGTAGAAGCCGGCGGAGAACAGCGAGCCGAGGTTGTCGTTGATCGCGCCCATGTCGAAGGCGAGCGAGGGCCAGCGGTTCTGGCTGGTGGCCTCCAGCCCGGCGCGAAGCTCCTGCAGCGTGGCGCGGGTGTTCGGCTCGAAGCGGCCGGGGCCGCGGCGGGTGCCGAAGAGCGCGTTCGGCTCGTCGGAGCCGGCCGAGACCACGCCGCGCGGCCGGTGGTACTTGAACGACCGGCCCATCAGGTGGACGCCGTTGGCGAGCAGCGCCGAGGCCAGCGTGTCGCCGGCGAGGCCGGTGTAGGCCTTGCCGTCGAAGGTGAACCTGACCGGCTTCGCGTGATCGACGCGGCCGCGGTTGGGGAGGCGATAGGTCGTCACTTGGGCTCTCCCGTCAGGCTGGCGAGGTCGGGACGGGGCGCGTCCGCCTTGTAGGTGGCAAGGAACTTGTCGCCGACGGTCTCGCGCACGGCGTTGAAGAAGCGGGCGCAGCCGTTGATGTGCCTCCACCGCTCGAAGTGCACGCCCTTGGGGTTGGTGCGGATGAAGAGGAAGTCGCGCCATTCCTCGTCGGTCAGCTTCGACGGGTCGGCCGGGCGGGCGATGTGGGCCTCGCCGGCGTAGGCGAATTCCAGCTCGGGCAGGGTCTCGTCGCAATAGGGGCAATGGATCAGCAGCATCTCTCGTCTCCCTAGTGCGCGACGGCGGCGGCGGCGGCTTCGTCGATCAGCCGGCCGGTGGTGAAGCGCTCCAGCGTGAAGGGCGCGTTGATCGGGTGCGGCTCGTCCTTCGCCACCGTGTGGGCGAGGACGTGCGCCGCGCCGGGGGTCGCCTTGAAGCCGCCTGTGCCCCAGCCGCAGTTGACGTAGAGGCCAGGGACGGGCGTCTTGCCGAGGATCGCCGAGCGGTCCGGGGTCACGTCGACGATGCCGCCCCATTTCCGCAGCATCCGCATCCGCCGGAAGATCGGGAAGATCTCGCAGATCGCGGCCAGCGTATGCTCGATCAGCGGGAGGCCACCGCGCTGGGAGTAGCTGACGTACTGGTCGGTGCCGGAGCCGATGACGAGCTCGCCCTTGTCGGACTGGCTGATGTAGGCGTGGACCGAGTTCGACATGGCAACGCAGGGGAAGATCGGCTTGATCGGCTCGGAGACCAGCGCCTGCAGCGGGTAGGATTCGAGGGGGAGGCGCACGCCGGCCGTTTCCATGACGACCGAGGTGTGGCCGGCGGCGGAGACGGCGACCTTCTTCGCGGCGATGAAGCCCTTCGCCGTCTCGACGCCGGTCACGCGGCCGTCGGGGCCGCGGCGGATCGCCGTCACCGGGCAGTTCTGGATGATGTCGACGCCGCGCGCGGCGGCGGCGCGGGCATAGCCCCACGCCACCGCGTCATGCCGCGCGGTGCCGGCGCGGCGCTGGAGGGCGGCGCCCATCACCGGGTAGCGGGCGTTCGGGTTGAGGTCGAGCGGCGGGCAGAAGGCCTTGGCCTCCTTCGCCGACAGCCAGACGTTGTCGACGCCGTTCAG
>NZ_JBKQWU010000127.1:0-4201 GCF_047275745.1 Amaricoccus sp. W119
CATAGTCGCGCCGAGCGGTATCAGTCCAGGGCATCGGATCTCCGTCAGTCTTCGCAAACCGACGTGAATCACAACCCGCTGATATCGCTCAACTCATTTCGGGTCCGGCTCTCAGCTGCGAGCGCGATCCCCGCGCGTCGCGCCTCCTCTTTCGACAGCATGGAAGATCCCCCTTAGCCCCGACGCAGGATCGGATGCCGCACCGACTTGGACAAGCTGAACGACGATTCAGGATGAATGCGTCGGCCGATGTTGCGCACATCAACGGTGACCCTCGCCGAATTCGTAGCCCGAGCGCCGGTCAGCGCGCGCCGACAGCCGGCCGCGTGCCTATCGCGACCTGGCCGGGCGCCAGCCGGCCGCGATCGCCTCGGCCTCGTCGCAGAACCAGCGCTCGCCTTTCGCTTCATCGATGTCGGTGCGGGAATAGGCCGACGACCAGGGCGTATGGTAAATCCGCGCGCCGCTGGAAACGCTGATGTTGCCCTTGATCGCGCAGCCTGGGCGGGGAGACGCGGCCGCCGCCCGCCGCCAGCGGTTCTCGCGATAATCCCAGGGCGCCTCCGCGCGACCTTGCCAGATGCCAATCCTGTCGACACGCGCGGTGTTTTCTTCGAGGGCATAGACGGGGCTGTAGCGCAGAAAGGCCCAGGCCAGCCCTTCCGCGACCAGCATCTGTCCAACGTCCGAACCACCGGCGCGACAGGTCGCGATCACTCGACCATAGGCATCCTGGTCAAGCGCGACACAATCAACCGGGCGATCACCGATCAGCTTCGCGAGCCGGTTGGCGGCCGCCGTGGCGCAATCCCAGTCGCCACCTTCGGCGCGACCGCAAGTCTGCCCGGTCTCGGGCGCGTCGATGCCGTTGAGGCGAATGCGGATCGGTCCGATCCTCAAGGTATCGCCATCCACCACTTCGGCCCGACCGGTCACGTGAACATCCTCGGCGAGCACCGCCGAGGACATGGCCGCGAGCATCATCGCGACGAGACAGAACGCACCCTTAGCAAAGGCTCTCACACGGAACTCCATCGCCGTCCCGATCAAGCTTCCCGCCCCAGGCGCAATTCTCGAGCAGCCAATTCGCTTGCTGACAAGAGCCGATCCTACCGCAAGTCAGCCTCGGGCTGCACGAATAGCTTTGCGCGACTTCGAACAAGCGATGCCACGGCTCGCGTTCCGGCCCCGGTGACGCGCCCGGCTGGCCACCGCCGAGGATTAGTGTCATCGCTGTCAACACGGTCGCCGCTCCGCGCCGCAAATCCCCACCGAGTGTCAGGGCGGCGCGGCGGGCCAGCGTACCCGCGGCCGCGTTGCGATCGAAGCGCATGTCAGTTGGTCCGCGCTTCGGGGCGGAGCGGCTCGCCCGCCGCCTTCTTGGCGCGCGCATCGGCGACGGCGTAGCGCACCGTTGCGATGCGCTCGGGCGACCGAGGATGCGTCGACCAGAGCGACATCGCGCTCGCGGCGCCCGCGACATTTCCGCCCTCGCGCCGAGCGAAGAGCAGCGAGCCCATCTCGGCGTCATAGCCGGCGGATTCCGCGATATAGGCGCCGAGCATATCCGCCTCGAGCTCGTAAGTCTGACTGTAGGCCACGCCACCCAGACCAGCGCCAGCGTTCATAGCCAGTTCCACATTCTGGCTGGCCCGGTACTGGTTTGGATCCCCGGCGCCGGCATAGGCGGCCGCGATGCCGAGGATCAGCGCACCGGCGATCTGCTGACTCTGGCGCTTGTCGAGGTGGCTCGCGATATGATGGCCGGCCTCATGACCCATGACAAAGGCGACCTCATCGTCGTTTCGCGTGCCCTGGAGCAGCGGCGCCGTGATGATGATCAACGGGCCATCGGAATTGACCGTCTGAAACGCGTTCGCCGGCGACCGCGGATCCAGATCGACCCGGATCGTGAGATCGCAGTCGCGATCGGGCGTTTCCTGCTGGCACATCGCCTCGGCATGCGGCTCCACGCGTTTCGCGACGCGTTCGAAGCGGTCGACGCCCTGAAGGATCGACACGCCCGGCGTCGGTGTCGCGTTTTCCCGCGCGATCACACTATTCGCCCGCTGGATCTCGACTTCGGCCATCGCCGGCATCTGGTAGGACGTTCCGCAGCCCGACAGAAGAACCGCCACCGTCGAACAGGCGGCGACCGAACGTATGAAATTCATGATAACCCTCACAATCCCCGGAGGATTGAATATCGAAGAACAGCATGCCTATCTACAGCCAGAGTGTTAATCGGCTAACGGATGTAGTTCGCGGATCATGACACTTTATCGACATATTTCTTCGTGAGAAACATCGCATGCGTCTAAGATGCATCCTCGCCGCGATCTTTGGAATTTTCGGATACGCCATCGGCGCCTCAATCGGCATCGTAGGTGGCGTTATTACGATGTTTTGGGGAGGAGTTACAGGCTCCGTTGTCTTCGCTCTGCTCGGCGCCGGACTTGGCTGGGTACTGGGTGATCTCACGCCGCCCGCGCTCCGCTTCGCACGGCTTCGTCGCGGCTGGCGCCGATGAATTCCCGCCGGGCTGAACCGCCACGTCCCGGCCACGCCGGATCTGCTCGATCTGTTCAGCGTCATGGTAGCTGAGGCGCCAGCCGAGGGTCTGGCGTTGGA
Source organism: Amaricoccus sp. W119 (assembly GCF_047275745.1). NCBI lineage: Bacteria > Pseudomonadati > Pseudomonadota > Alphaproteobacteria > Rhodobacterales > Paracoccaceae > Amaricoccus > Amaricoccus sp. W119. The sequence goes on from NZ_JBKQWU010000127.1 coordinate 2,632, forward strand.
GGATCCCCTCGGCGGTCAGGCGGATCACCCGTTCGATGGAGACGCCGAGCCTTCGCGCGGCCTCCTTGCGGGTGATGTGGCGCGCGATGAGCGCCTCGGCCGCGCGGGCCTCGGTCTCGGTAAAATAGGTCCGTCCGTTCCAGGCGCGCCCGAGGCCCAAGGCCTTGGTGACGCGGTTGGCACGCGACCAGGTGAGATCGAGCCGGGTCGCAAGCGCGTCCATGGAGTGGAGATCACCCTTGTCGACCTCAGCGCCCAGGAGCACGCGACCGGCGCGCCAGGGCGCGGCGCCGGCGATATGAGTCCGGACCACGGCGCGGATCGGCTCGAATTCCGGCGACTGGCGGATCCCCATCAGCCATTGGTGGAACCAGCCATAGTTGCGCTTGTGATGGCTCGGATCGGCGCCGGGCGCGGTGTCGAAGCCCGCGAGGATTTCGCGCAGCGCGCCGGTATGGTCCGCGTGGCGCATCTCATCAGCGATGACCGACGAGAGAATGGCCCTGCTGGAGCTGATTGAAAAAGCAGGCCGATACTGACTTGGTGCGCGAAATGCTGGCCTTCGCGGCCAACCGGATCATGGAGCTGGAGGTGGACCTGCGCGCCGGAGCGGCGAAGGACGAGCGCTCGCCGCTGCGCGAGGCACAGCGCAATGGCTATCGGGAGCGGGACCGGGACACCGCGCCGGCCGGATCGCGCTCGAGATCCCGAGACTGCGCAAGGGCAGCTATCTGCCGAGCTTTCTGGAGCCGCGCCGGACCGCCGAGAAAACCTTGTTCGCCGTGATCCAAGAGGCATAGATTCATGGCATCTCGACGCGCGCCGTCGATGACTTGGTGAGGGCCATGGGCGCGGGCGGGATATCGAAGAGCCAGGTGAGCCGCGCCAGCAGGGTTGACATGCTGAGCCGGAAATAGCCCGAGAGCTTCGCGAGCAGCGACGCGGTTGGGCTGCTGTTGCCACACTCGACCTTGTGGATCATGTCGCGCGAGCCGCCCGAGCGCGGCGAGGCCGGAGAGAGACCGGCCCCGCGCCTCTCGCTCCGCGCGCCGAGCCGTTGATCGATCAGGGGCATTGCGACGACCGGTTGAGACCGCCTCCATGTTCGCCCCAGCAAATTTCGCGCAAGCCTTCCGCGCCTGAACAGATCATGAATATCGCGAGTTGCGGACACGTCCACTTACCTCTTCTCACACGCCTGCCCCTGCCAGTTCCGGACGTAGTACTGCTGGTTTTTCGCGGATCGAGCGGACTTGGAATTGAGCTTGTCGTCGAAGATCGCGCCGGTGAAGCCGGTGTCGTCGCCGGCGCGGCGGTAGGTCAGGCGCGGACCGCTGCCGCCGGAACCGATCAACCCGCCGGCGCTGTCGTAGAGATGGATGCTGGCGGCGTCGCGATCCGCGCCGGGCGTGTCGAGCGCGAGCTCAAGCACGACGGTGATCCATTGATCGCGGGTGTACCGCCCCCGGATCCTGAGACACCTGATTGCGCTTACGCGGCCAGCGGGATCGTGTCCATCTGGTCGCGTCGGAACTGGGCTGGTGAGCGGTGGCCATGGCGCTCGATCAGC
>NZ_JBKQWU010000128.1:0-4186 GCF_047275745.1 Amaricoccus sp. W119
CGGCCAGCGCGCGCGCTGTCAGTTCCGCCGCGGCTTCCTCGAACCGCGGCACCCGGCCCGCGCCGCCGGTCCATGGGCGGTCGAGCCAGACCGTCTCGACGGGATAGGCGCGGCCCTCCGCGGTCACCACCAGAGCCCCGTCGAGCAGCGCCGAGACCGCCTCGACATCGAGCGTCGCCGACATGACGAGCAGCTTCAGATCGGGCCGGAGCGCGCCCCGGATCTCGAGCGCGAGCGCGAGGCCGAGATCGGTATTGAGCGAGCGCTCGTGAAACTCGTCGAAGATCACGAGGCCGATGCCCGGCAGTTCCGGATCGGACTGGATCATCCGGGTGAGAATCCCCTCGGTCACCACCTCGATCGCCGAGCCCGCGACCGCCTCGCCGCGCATCCGGTAGCCGACACGCGCTCCCACCGCCTCGCCAAGCCCCTCGGCCAGCCGTTCGGCGGCGGCGCGGGCGGCGACGCGGCGGGGCTCCAGCAGCAGGGTCCTGCCCGCCACGATCCCCGCGTCGAGAAGCGCCAGCGGAACCGCCGTCGTCTTGCCCGCCCCCGGAGGCGCGCGCAACACCGCGACCCCAGCCCCGGCCAGAGCCTCGACAAGCCCCGGCAGCGCCGGCGCTATCGGCAGCGTCTCGTGGCGGGCGGCGATCCGGGTCAGCTGCGCCGCTCCATCGCCGCGGTGCCGAAATTTGTGCTCGTCTCGATCCGGCGGACCATGGCCATGCCCCCCGCGGTCTCGGAGAAGGTCAGCGTGAACGGAAATTCCGACTGTGACGACAGGGTATGCGCCTCGCCCCGGAGCCGCGCATAGGTCCCGACGCAGGTGAAGCCGCCCTCGATCGCGCGCCGCGGCCCGATCGTCAGGCGCGACCGCCGCGAGCCGTCGAAGATGTCCACCGTCGCGTCGCACATCCGCTCCGCCGGGCCGTCGCGCAGCATGGCGAAGCCCGCCGAGATCGGATCGAGCGTGCCGGCCTGCTCGCGCGGATCGGGCGGGTTCTCGCGGGGCGGCTCGATCGTGACCCTGGCGGGCACGCCGTTCTCCCAGTCGATCCGCGTCGTGCGCCGTCCCCTGGGCGAATCGGACACCGCCTGGAAGGTCACGGGCACCGGTCCCGACCTGCCGAGTGTCCCCCGCGAAACGCCTTCGAAGTTGAATTTCAGGAAGGCGCCGACGAGGCCCGCCGCGCTGACCCTCGCCCGCGCGGAATATTCCCGCGCGCTGGATTCGGGGGTGAAGGACATGGTTCCGACCTTGATGCCCGAGACGTAGAAGTCGTAGTTGGCGGTCTGAGCCTGCGCCGCCGTCCCCGCGGCCGCGCCGACCGGGAGGGCGAGCAGGGCCGCGCGGGCGAGCTTGCGGAATGTGGACATCTTTGACGAGCCTCCTAGGTTCGGGACCGGAGCGATACGGCGATGGGAATATGCCAGGGCGGCCCGCGGGGCCAAGGCGCAAAGCGCGGTTCGGCGGTGAACGGTGCGTGACCGGATGACCGATCCGAAGGAACTCGCCCGTCTCGCGGACCAGCTGCGCGCGGGCGATCGCCGCGCCCTCGCCCGCGCCATCACGCTCGTCGAATCGACCCGCGCCGATCATCGCGAAGCGGCGCGCGCGCTCCTCGACATGCTGCCGCCGCCGGAGATCCCGAGCCTTCGCGTCGGGCTGACCGGTACGCCCGGCGTCGGCAAGTCGAGCTTCACGGNATCGCGAAGCGGCGCGCGCGCTCCTCGACATGCTGCCGCCGCCGGAGATCCCGAGCCTTCGCGTCGGGCTGACCGGTACGCCCGGCGTCGGCAAGTCGAGCTTCACGGAGGCGCTCGGCATACGCCTGACCGGCCGGGGCAAGCGGCTCGCGGTGCTCGCGGTCGATCCTTCGTCGGCACGCTCTGGGGGCTCGATCCTCGGAGACAAGACGCGGATGGACGAGCTCTCGCGCGATCCGAACGCCTTCATCCGGCCCTCCCCCTCCAGCGCCGGGCTCGGCGGGGTGGGGCTCCGGACGCGCGAGACGATCCCGCTCGTGGAGGCCTGGGGCGCCGATGTCGTCCTGGTGGAGACCGTGGGCGTGGGGCAGTCGGAGACGATGGTCGCGGAGATGACCGACATCTTCCTCTTGCTGCTGGCACCCGCGGGAGGCGACGAGTTGCAGGGGGTGAAGCGCGGCATCATGGAGATGGCCGACATCATCCTCGTCAACAAGGCCGACGGCGAGTTGCTGCATCAGGCCCGGCGCACCCGCGCCGATTACGCCGGCGCGCTGCGGCTGCTGCGCAAGCGGCCGGGCGATCCCGAGGGCTTCCCGCGCGCGCTCACCGTCTCCGCCGCGACGGGCGACGGGCTTGACGAGGCCTGGGCCGCGGTCGAGGCGCTCGCGGACGGCAGGCGCGGGAACGGCTCCTGGGAGAAGCACCGGCGCGAACAGGCCGAGACCTGGTTCGGCCGCGCCGTCGAAAGCGGCCTCGCCCGCCGCATGGCCGGCGATCCGCGCCTCGTCAGGCTTCGAAGCAAACTCGCCGCCGAGGTCGCCGCGGGGGAAACCGCGCCGGAGAGCGCGGCGGAACGCCTGCTCTCCGCGCTCTTCGGCGACGCGCTGGCGGGCTGAGACACGCCGCTCGGGTCCGCGCTTGACGGGCGAGCTTGACGGGCGCGCTTGACGGGACGGGGCCGCGCGCGTATGAGGCGCGCTCAAGTTTTCGGTCCGTGACTCGGGTGCATTCCGGAGCCGCGTGCCCTTGACGATGTTTTGGAGGCACCTCGGACGGGGGCCGAACTGCAAGGAACCTGACGATGTCTCGTCGCTGCGAACTGACCGGCAAGGGCGTGATGGTTGGCAACAACGTCAGCCACGCCAACAACAAGACGAAGCGGCGCTTCATGCCGAACCTGAACGACGTGACCCTGACGAGCGAAGCGCTCGGCCAGAGCCACCGCTTCCGGATCTCGGCCGCCGCGCTTCGGTCCGTCGACCACCGGGGCGGGCTCGACGCCTTCCTCGCCGCCGCGCCGGACGCGGATCTGTCGACCAAGGCGCTCCGCCTGAAGCGCGAGATCGCGAAGGCCGCGACCGCCGACTGACGGCGCACTTCCCGCCCTACCCCCGGGGCCTCCTCGGAACGAGGGGTGACGCGCTCCCCGTCGAGGACCGGGAGCGCGAAGTCTTGCAGGATACGGTGGGCCTGAAACAGCGGCCGCAGAGACGATCCGGCGGGATCGGACGGCCAGACCTCGATCCCGCGAGCCCCCCTCACTCGGCCGCAGGGCACTGATCCTGCATGGTCGACAGTCGGATCGATGCCCCTCTGGATCGATGCCCGTCCCCGTCCGCGCGGACCGTCCCTGCCCGGCCGCGATGGTGTCATCCGCGCCCTGACCGTTCGGTCCCGGCACGTCGTGGTCCGGTGGCGAGCGAACGGCTCCGACTAGTCGACGGCGATCCGCCGCGTCGTCGCAGATGCTGATAACACTCGGAGCAATCGATCTCCCGCGCTCTCCGGCGGTCGCGTTGGCTGCGGTGAACCGGCGAGCGACACGGAACGATAGTGTTGGCCTGGAGGTATCCAAGGACGAAACGGCGTGCGCCGCGAGGGCGGCATGGTCGTCCGCGTTGGCGAGAACACCGACCGAGCCGGATGCAGTACTTTAACCTGCTCATCCCGCCTACGAAAGTCTCCCCATGCTTCACAGCGTCGCTCGGAATCGCATTCCAAAAGCGCCCCCACAGCGCCCCAGAAAACCAAGGGAGTAACATTTGGCTGAGAAGCTGACAGTCCGCCGCATCGACGGGGTCAAGCCGCCGAGCACCGGCCGGATCGAGATCATGGATGCCGTTTCTCGCGGGCTATGCTACCGGGTGACGTCGGGAGGTGATCGCACATGGACGCTGCGCATCAAAATGCAGGGCAGAGACAGGCGTTTCACGATCGGCGAATCCCCAGCGATGTCCTTAGCGGACGCTCGCAGGGCGGCTTCCAAGCTTAGGGAAGCGCGCTAACTGGGGCGGACCCTATCGCCGAACGGCGAAGACGAAATGCCTTGCCTACCGTGGCAATCGTCCTAGACATATACGTGGACTAGGCGGCAAAGCCATAAATCTGGTTGGCGTTTTGCTGTGTGGCTGATTCAAGGCTCGAAACTGAGGGAGCCCTGGATGACACGTCGCCGGTACGAACTGACCGACCATGA
>NZ_JBKQWU010000129.1:0-4134 GCF_047275745.1 Amaricoccus sp. W119
CGACGGCCGCCATCAGTGATGATCTCTATCTCAGACATAAGCACGTGCTCAGGCATATGCCTAAGCCTCCATGGCTGTGCTCAAGTGTCCGGTCGAAACGGGGGCCAATTCAGTCGATCACATCGACGATCGGCGTCTTCTCGGTGCGGAAGATCGAGGTGTAGAACAGGAGCCACGACAGCATCTCGTCATAGGCCATTGTCTGGGCGACATGATCGACGCGGATCAGCCCGGCGTCGGGGGTCGTGTCGTCGGTCACCGGCGTGAACTCGGTCTCCCAGACCTTCGACAGAACCGGGCCGTTGTCGATGAAATGCAGGAGCGCGCCGCCGACGCCCCGGATCGCCGGGATCTCCAGCTCGCCCGCCCGCCGCGTCTGTTCGAACGGCTTCGCGCCGAGCGCCTCGGCGCGGGTCACGGTCGCGGCCGCGTCTTCGACGCGCAGGCCGATGTCGCACACGCCGGTGCCGTGGGTCACATAGGCGGCGTGGGCGAAACCTTCCGGCTCGGTATTGATCACGAGATTGACGCCGCCCTGCCGGTAGAGGGTCACATCCCGGTTCACATGGCGGCCGGCCTCGCGGAAGCCGAGCGCGCGGAGGTGCCCGACGAGGTTCGGCGCCGATTCGGGCGTGGCGGCGAATTCGATGAACTCCACCCCCTCGACCGCGATCCGGTCCGGCATGGTCGGGAGCCGCGCGGTCGTCGGTTCGGTCCGGCGCACCTGATCCATCAGATAGATGAGCGAGCGATGGCCGTCCGCCGCGATCTGCCGCGCCGAGCCACCCCGGAACTGGTCGTTGAAGATCTCGAGCGACAGCCAGCCGTCGTATCCGATCGAGGCGATCGCGGCGAGGAATTCCCGCACCGGCAGGTCGCCCTCGCCCGGCATGTTCCGGAAATGGCGGCTCCAGTAGAGGATGTCCATGTCGATGCGCGGCGCATCGGCGAGCTGGACGAGAAAGAGCTTGTCCGAGGGGATCGAGCGGATCGAAGCCGGGTCGATCTTGCGCGACAGGGTGTGGAAGGAATCGAGGATCAGCCCGACATTGACATGATCGGCCCGGCGCACGATCTCCCAGGCATCGCGGTGATCGTTGACATGCCGGCCCCAGGCGAGCGCCTCGAAGCCGATGCGGATGCCGCGCTTCGCCGCGCGCTCGCCAAGCTCGCGCAGGTCGGTCGCGGCCCGGTCGATGCCGCCGAGCGAGACGGCGGAGGTGTTGGAGCAGACGAGGATGAGGTCCGTGCCAAGCTCGCCCATCAGGTCGAACTTGCGCTCCGCCCGGTCGAAGGCGCGGCCGCGCTGCGGCTCGGGCATGCCCTCGAAATCGCGGAACGGCTGGAACAGATTGAGTTCCAGCCCGGCGTCGCGGACCATCCGACCGACCTCGCGCGGTGTCGCGTCATAGGCGAGAAAATCGGTCTCGAAAATCTCGACGCCGTCGAATCCTGCCGCGGCGATGGCGGCGAGCTTGTCCGGAAGCTCCCCGCTGATGGACACTGTGGCGATCGAGGTTTTCATGCGGTCCTGGCCTCCGTTCCCTGGCAGGTTGGGGATCGCGCGCGGGCGGCCCCCAACCGTCACTAACCCATCCCGGCCTCAGCCCGCCAGCAGCGCGCGCAGCTGGGCCTCCTCGACGTCGATACCATGGAAGATGCTGATCGCGTGCAGCCCCTGGTAGAAGTATAGCTCGTAGCCCGAGAGGATGCGAAGCCCCTCGGCGGCGGCGTCGCCGAGGAACTGGGTATCGACCGGGGTATAAACCGCGTCGAAGGCCCAGGACGCGCCGCGCATCAGGTCGCGCGGCAGGGGCGTGCCCTCGTAGCCGACCATGCCGACCGGCGTGCAATTGACGAGACCGTTGGCACCGGCCGCGTCCGCCGGGTCGCCGGAGACGGTCACGGNCATCAGGTCGCGCGGCAGGGGCGTGCCCTCGTAGCCGACCATGCCGACCGGCGTGCAATTGACGAGACCGTTGGCACCGGCCGCGTCCGCCGGGTCGCCGGAGACGGTCACGGTGAGGCCGGGCGCGGCGGCGCGCAGCGTCTCGGCGAGCGCCTCGGCCTTGGCGAGGTCGCGTTCCACGAGCCTCAGTTCCGTCATGCCGAGATCGACGAGGCCGAAGGCGATCGCCTTGCCGACACCGCCCGCGCCGATCATGCAGACGGCGCCGGGGTCGGTCTCGCCGAAGGCCGTGCGATAGGCGGCCTTGAAGCCCGACCAGTCGGTGTTGAAGCCCTTCGGGCCTTCCGGCGTGAAGACGACGGTATTGCAGGCGCCGAGTCGGGCGACCTGGGGCTCGTCCACGGTGACGCGGGCGATCACCCGCTCCTTGTAGGGATAGGTGATGTTTAGCCCGCGGTAGCCTTCGTCGCGGGCCTTGTCGAAGACGGCGTCGAAGTCGAGGCCGAGCGTCTTCGGCACCAGGCGTTCGTAGCGGGTCGGCCGGCCGATCATGTCGCCGGCGAGTTCATGCAGGCGCGGGGTCTTGGAATCGGCGATGTTGTCGCCGATCAGGCCCAGCTGGACGGTCTCGGTCTCGGTGTTCATCTTGGGCGGCTCCGGCGTTTCGAGCGAGGGAAGGAAAGGCCCGCCGGATGGCGGGCCTTCTGATGCCTGGCGTCTCAGGCGCTGGCGGTGAGGCTTTCCTCACGCATCCGGTCGTATTCCTCCTTGGGAACCGGCACCGCGCCGGGCTTGCCGAGGTCGTTCATGTGGATGCGGTAGGTCTCACGGGCGGACCAGGCGGCGCAGGCGGCGATCACGGTGACACCGAAGGCGATGGAGCCGACCGTCATCGGGATGTTGACCGCTCCCGGAGGGGCGACGGTGGCGAAGAGCGCCGGCAGAAGCGCGGTGACCGTGGTGCCGACGTTCTGGGAGATCGCCATCGAGGTGACGCGGGTCCGGGTCGGGAAGAGCTCGGGGAAGAAGCTCGGGAAGATGGCGTTGTAGCCCTGGTAGATGATGCCCCACATCAGGATCGAGAAGAAGATCGCCAGCGGCACCGAGTGGATCGAGATCGCATAGAGGTAGCCGTAGGCGAGCAGACCCGAGCCGAGGGCACCGACGATGACCGGAGGACGACGGCCGATCTTGTCCGAGAGGTTGCCGACGAAGGGGATCACGATACAGGCGACGATGTTACCGAGCACGGGTATCCAGAGATAGACGTCCGCGTGGAAGCCGACGCCGTAGGCGGCCTGCACGGCATAGGCGGCGCCGAACACGGTGGTGACGACCGGGATGGTGTTCATGAGCGCCATGCAGGCGACGCGGATCATGTCGGCCCAGGTGTTGGTGAAGGCGTCGACGATCGGGGAGACCGGCTTGGCGTGCTCGTCTTCCTCTTCCTTGAAGGCGGGGGTCTCCTCGACCTCGCGGCGGATGATGAAGCCGGCGATGATCACGAAGATCGAGAGCAGGAACGGAATGCGCCAGCCCCAGCTGCTGAAGGCGGTATCCGGCATGAAATGCGCGAGCGGCAGGAAGACGGCGGCGGCGAGGATCTGGCCGGCCTGCACGCCCTGGAGGGTGAAGGAGGCGAAGAAGCCGCGGCGTCCGAAGGGTGAGTGTTCGATGACCATGGAGCTCGCGCCCGAGATCTCGCCGGCGACCGCGAAGCCCTGGACCAGGCGCAGCACGACAAGGAGCAGCGGAGCGAAGATGCCGATCTGCTCGTAGGTGGGCAGGAGGCCGACGCCGAGGGTCGAGAAGCCCATCAGGAACATGCAGAGAAGCAGCACGTTCTTTCGCCCGTGAGTGTCGCCCCAGTGGCCGAGCACGAAGGCGCCGATCGGACGCGCGATATAGCCGACGCCATAGGTGGCGAGCGAGGCGATGATCGCGGTGCGCGGATTTGCCGACGGGAAGAAGATCTGCGGGAAGATCAGCGACGCGGCGGTCGCGTAGATGAAGAAGTCGTAGTATTCAAGCGCGGAACCGATCCAGGCGCTCGCGGCCGCCTTCTTGGATTGGTGCTTTCCGTGTGGTTCGTGGTAAGTCGCGTCGGCCATCTGTACCGGGGCACGGATTTGAGACAGCGCTTTGCGCCGGTTACGCCGCCAGTTTGACCGTGGCGGCTTCGGTTTCAAGGCCGAGTTGCGCGGCCCGGATCTGATCGGGCGTCT
>NZ_JBKQWU010000130.1:0-4102 GCF_047275745.1 Amaricoccus sp. W119
CCGCAAGCGGGAAACTCTAGTCGGGCTACGCCCTCCCGCCGTTCCCCGCTTGCGGCGCCAAGTGGCCTACTTTTGCGCCGCCCAACGGCCTGGTTTTGCTCCGCCGTTGACACTGCTGGGCCGTACGAGAGGCGATATGGCGTCTTCGACGTATCCGCGAGCAGACGTGGCGATCGCGACTATTTCAAAGCGCTGAACGCCCAGATGGAGAGCGGCGGTCTGGCGGCGATGCTGTTCGCGCTTCGGGGGATGGACCTCGGCGGCTGGCACCCACGCGAAGACGTGCCGCAAACCGAGGCGCTCGCGCACCAGAAGGAGTTGAGCATGAGCCTCGTCGACGAGTTCATCGCGGACCTTCTGGAAGGGGGCGTTCTGCCGACAGAAGCCCCCCGGAAGGATGCGCCGCGAGGTTCAGTTCAGGCCGAATGTCTATGGATGGCGATGAGGGAGCTCGTTCCCAGACTGAAGGATTGGAGCAGCCAGAAGCTGGCGATCGAACTTCAATCAAAATGGGCGGTCGAAAAGGATCGCATCGGTCGAGATCGTGTCAGAGTCTTCCCTCCGCTGGCTGAGATGAGAAGGGTATTCGAGGAGAGGTACGGCAGTCGGTCGTGGGCGGGCGGGGCCGATAGCGAATGGGCCTACACGGATAGCGCTCCCTTCTAGGGAGGCGCTCCACCACGCGAGGAAAGGATGGGGGCGACACTGATCGGTGTCGTCCTCGCCGAACATAAGCGGGGTCGGAACTGGGTCGGAACTGGGTCGGATCTGAAGGGTCATCCGACCCACGTAACCTGCTGTTTTTTTAATATTTTTTTCTTCTGGGTCGGAAGGGTCGGAAAAAAAGGTAAAAAACCGCAGGTAGCGGCTACTGCTGCTTTGCTTCCCCTTTCGCGCAAACTGAAGGCGCGCGCCGCGCGCGGCTTAGCGTAACTGCGGGGGCTATCCGACCCACGACCCATCCGACCCAGCACGAAAAAACGTATTTATATCAAAGACTTAGACGGGTCGGATTGAAAATGTAATCCGACCCAGCACCCGGCTCCCGACCCAGCATACGGCTTTCACCCGACCCAGCATACGGCTTTCACCCAAGGAATACCTGCAACTGCCCCAAAAAATATCCGGAACTATTCCGAGCTATTCTTTCCTTCGCGTTCGGGCAGCAAAGACGCGAGGAAGGGTTGGGGCTGAGGCGCCGAACCGAGGGTAGCCACCGGCAAGACTGCATTCCCCGGAGCCGAGCCCACCCCCCGCTCCATGCATGACTGATTTTGCGGGGAAATTGTCTCACGGTGCGTTCCAGCCCCCCGTCCGGCCCGCCGTCGCGAGGGTGGGGTGGAAATTTAAGGCCGAAACAAGATCCGTCGCCTGCGCAACGCCTTTGGGCCGCAAATTTTCTCGAACAAGGCGATTTCTTGGCGGTAGTAAGCCCGCACCGCCTCAATCTGTTCGGGTTCGGCATCTCCACCCCTTGGAGGTAACCTCCAGGAATCGAACGCGGCCCTCAGGCGTCGGAGGATGTAGGCTGGGCCACCATCCAGGGCCACTCGCAGGTGCTGTGGATAGACTCCGACAACCACATAAGGGCGACGTCCTTCGTCGGCTCCGTAAACGCTGTTTTGAGCGTCCCAGAGTGCCTCGGCGAGTGGACGTCCGTTGTGTTGATCGATCGTGTGCTTGGCAATTTCGGCCGCCTCGGCCCCCGTTACCGGAAACAAAGTCCCGATGTAGGCGCGGGCACCGGCGAAAATGAATCGATCGGCCAATTCATGCCACGATGCGCAAGCGTTGTTGAAGATGATCGGGGTGCCATGATCCGCTAGTGCCCTTGGCATCATTAGATAGTTGTCGTCGTGCATCTGGAGCATCGCAGACCCAAGCACACGCGGAATTTGTTCGCGCGCGATCGGCTCCAGAGGGTCCGCCCCCTCAACCAGCTCAAGCCAGTCACTGATTGCAGTGCCGACCTCGATTTTGTTGGTCTTCTCGGGATCTCGCCAGTCGACGCCGTCGAGTTTGTGGAACCGGTTGATCTGTCTAACTTCTACGATGTCGGGTTTGTCCGTACGTGCGAACCCTACGGCGGTGTCCACGACCAAGCGCCGGATGCGGTCTGAACGGTCGGTATATTCGTAAGTGAATCGATACCCAGGTGCATCGCCGCAGTGCGTGGCGAAGAGCAGCAGATCATAGGGGAACAGATCGACCAAGTCTGTGACGTCTCGGACGTTGGCCGCGCTGCCGCGGTAGGCTCTAACAAAGACCTTCCTCTTCGACAGCGATCTGGCCGCCGCTTCAATCTCCGGGGCAGGTGTTTTTTCAGGGTCCACGAGGACCGCACACCGCACGCCAGTTCGGTCGTCGTGCGTGGAAGAGAGGCCGTTGAGGACGGCTACGCCAAGGTCAGGATACGTTCGCAGATGGGTTGTGGGTACTTCCGGGAACCCTAGGCCGAAAGGAACATGGCTCGTGAAAAAGGTTATCGAGCCATGTTCAGGGGCGACGACCTCGGGGCAAAGGTCGCGGATGCGTCGAGCCACGTCGGCGACCGCTTGAGTTACCCCTACGTCGCGGCGTTCATCCACGCTGTAGAGTTCTTCGGTGAGCGCCTCCGCAGTTGCTTTGGTCACCGCTGGGATCACCACTAGGTCGGCATCCATGGCGGCGGCATAGTTCGCGGCTATCACCTCGCTAAGATCCCGGCCAGCTTCGCAAACGACGAGGTGCTTCGCCCCAGATAGTGGAACGTTTGGCGAAGGGTCGTCATCGAACTGGATGGCCTTGCCGGATCGGAGCGCCTCCAGAAGGCCGACGCCAATCATGCTTCGTCCCCATCTAAGCTTCGGCCAGTCTTCGCGGGCTTGATAATACTGCGCGACAGCTTCTTCCGTAACGGACCCAACAGCACCGGGGGGAAGGAGTGCCTGCATTGCGGCCGCTTGACCAGGATCGAGGTTGCCGAAGGTCACCTTGCGGACCGCCCCTCTTGCAATCGCGTTGACTCGGCGCACTGCCTCGTTGTCGCTGTCTGGACGTCCCATGCGGGGACCGTCTAATACTGGCAGATAGCTGCCTTTTCGTCCCATAATACAGGAGAGCATCGCTGCCAGTTCGGCGTCATCAGACACGATAGCAGATCGTATAATTTTTGGCGATTTCAATGGATTATTGATCCTGAGGAGAGCGGTGCACTTTTCTTCCAAGCAATGATGCATAAGCGAAATGATGTTGTCACCATCCGCCTGAGCTAGAGTTGCGGAGGTGACTCCCCGCCCGCCCGCCTGGATGACCCGCCGCCAACCGCCACCCGCCCCGAGGCCGCGCGCCCGGCCCGCCTACAGTCGTCACAGAATCTGGACGCAATTGCCCGATTATCCTGAGACCATGATTCACGCGCGAAGATGCACCGCCCCGGACCCGTCGACGAGCGCGATCTCGATGCCGATATGGCGACAACGGGGGAGGAGTCGCGTAGCGAGCTTTTCTGTCTCAGGATGAAGCGGAACGGCTGCGATCAATCGGTCTACTGTGCGCGGACAGCCGAGGAGTTGCCCGACCGCTTCGTGCAGCCCTTTGCGGAGCCGCGAAAGCTGCCCGGCGTGTTTGGTGTTGATGCACCCGCCCTTCGCCTCGACTTCCACCGTCGCGCCGCCGATGGTCGTGACGAGGTCGCCCAGCCCGGAGCGCGCATGAACGGTCAAGGTCTGGTCGCCGCGCTTGAAGACCCAGCTGATCTCGCGCTTGCCCGTCGCGCTCGTCCTGACGAAGCCTCGGCTCGACAGAAACGCCGGCATGTCGAAGCCGGCCATATGCGTGCCGTCGGGGTGAACCCTGACCTCCGACGCGCCCTGCCCGAACAGCCATTCCGACATCGCCAGCATGACGGCCCCCTCGGTTAGGTGCTGCTCGACCGGTCCATCATGCTTGCTGACGCGGCCCGACGGAGAGGGGAGGTGGGTGATGAAGTTCATGAGGACCCCTTGGAGTGTCAACGGCGGAGCAAAACCAGGCCGTTGGGCGGCGCAAAAGTAGGCCACTTGGCGCCGCAAGCGGGGAACGGCGGGAGGGCGTAGCCCGACTAGAGTTTCCCGCTTGCGGC